>DATCES010000351.1:0-2493 GCA_036509935.1 Mucilaginibacter sp. | reverse complement strand
GCTCTCCATGTGACCTGCTATATGGGTTGTGCGCTGCGCGTGGCCATACATGTTTTCGACGGTGGCTATTTGGCCCATTTGCATTGCGGTTTCCAGTTCATCGCGGGTAACATTGCTGACGCCCACATGCAGTATTTTACCTTCTTTCTGCATCTCGAACATGGCATCCATCGATTCCTTAAAAGGCGCACCATGACCTGCAATTGCCCTGAAATGTACCAATGTTATTTGTTCCAGCTTAAGGGTACGCAGGTTATTTTCAATACTGCTGCGCAAATTTTCAGGACGGTTAAAGGGTATCCAGCTTTTGTCCGGTTTGCGGGCGCCCCCTACTTTGGTACATATCACCAGGTCGGCCGGGTAAGGGTGCAGCGCCTCAACTATAAGGCGGTTGGTTACATCTTCGCCATAGTAATCCGCAGTATCAATAAAATTAATGCCACTTTTAATTGCATGTTTTAATATTTGCAATGCTTCGGGCCTGTTTGGCGGTTCGCCATATATGCCTTCGCCGGTAAGGCGCATGGTGCCGTAACCTAATCGGTTAACGGTTAGGGGGTGGCTGCTTTTGGCGGCGATGGTGATTGTATTTGGGATGCTCATTGTTAGATTGTTATAGTTCATTAGGTAAAGTAAATTGTTTAAGATCTTTTCGGAGCACCAAATTCATAGGATCAATTCTATCATTTATTGCCAAAAATCTTTCTCTTAAATCCTCAGCGTCAGGAGCTTGGAAATAAACCTTCTTTAAATTTTTGCCCATCAAATCTTTTAAGATCAGCTTATCTATATCTCTGTTGAAAAATGGAAAGGAATATCCAATGGTGACTAGAATTTCAGTGTTTTTAATAGATTCTTTTAAATGTTTATAAAATGGGTTATCTATTCTGTGTTCCCAAGCAAATGTTAAATGATTTTTATTAACTCTTGGAGTTGTACATAATTTTTCGTAAGTCTCTACAAGTCCCTTTATGAAATCCCCAATCGAAGATGTTTTAAATTTATCTATAAGATAGTTAGTATCTCTGTTTTCAATTGAATTGGTATTGAATGTAGCAGATCCATTTAATTTAAACACGCCAAATTTATCTGGATCGGGTAAATCAACAAAATCAGTTTCCTGGCTTGTAACATTTAAAGCCTCGCGAGCCACTTTTAACGAATCGTGACCAAAGAAATCTTGATATGTTAGTTCTAATTGAAAATCATAGTTCCAGGAAATTATTTTTACGTTATTGGGGAATTCGGTTCTGGATTTTAATATGGACGCCCAAAAATTATCATATCTAACATCAGGTAAATTTCTTCTTTGCTCTAAAGTGAAATATAATGATAGTATATTTTTGAGTTTAATATAATCCTCTCGTTTTCCTGATAAATCAAGTTTTCTGGCAAACGTATCAACGCTAAAATTTCTCGAAGTATCGCATATTCCTTGCAACCATTCCAAATCGGAAACAACATTTTGTATTTTCTCATGCCCTTTTGGTATAACTATTTTCCCATCAACAGAAAACAGGAAAGCTTTGTTGTATTCTAGTCTGAACCATTTTATTGCCTCACCTATCTTTTTGTACATTTCATCGACAACAGGTAAAGCATTATAACTAGCCCCCGCTCCAAGTAAATATGTTATTTCTGCCATGAAAATCTTTTGAACAAACTTAATGATACTTTATCACATCATTGAAAGTAATAATTGTGACTGTAAGTTTTTTCATTTTTTTCATTGAACTTTTTCCACGCCTTAAAAATCGTCGCTTTCATGTGAAATGCCCCTCTTTTGGGCCAGGGATAGCAGCGGATATCGGCCAATGTGGCTAACGCCTAGCAGTGTGAGCGGATAGACCGCCTGGATGTCCCAATTTTAGGTAGCTTTGGCAGTAATTATCGCATTGATGTTTTGTGTGTTTGTCCGCAATATTTGTTGTCAAACCTCAATTTTGGCATCAGACGCGAAGTGTCGCGTCTCTACAATTTCCTGTAAAATAATTTTTAAATCCCCTATTGCCAAAAACACAGCCAAACACAAAACTGCAACGTCAAACACATCAGACAACCAAATGCAGGCCGGGTTTAATTATTATTTTGTATAAAAAAAATATTTAGCTACGAACTAATGAACCAGTAAACAAATGGACAAAAAAACTAACTTTGAAAAAATTACTATGCACGCATAATGATTGCACAGATCCTTTTTATTATCATCCTTGCGGCGGCTGTTTACCTGTTCAGCAAAAATGTGGGTAAAATAAGGCGCAATATTTTGTTGGGGAAGGATACAGACCGCTCCGATAATCCTGCCCTGCGCTGGAAGACTATGGCAAAAATAGCTTTAGGGCAAACCAAAATGGTGAAGCGCCCCCTTGCCGCAGTAATGCACTTTTTTATATACGTTGGCTTCATCATCATCAACCTCGAAGTGATGGAGATACTGCTTGATGGCGTATTGGGGACCCACCGCATTTTTTCGGGGCCGCTGGGCGGTTTGTA
>DATCES010000350.1:0-3426 GCA_036509935.1 Mucilaginibacter sp. | reverse complement strand
TTCAAAATCATCCAATTCCACATGAACATCAAATCCACCACGGGTAAAATAGACTTCATCCATTTGAGTCGACCCGGACCTGTAATATTGATAAAACGATTGATTATGGTCAAAAAAACGCTTCAAATCAGTCAGTTCAATGTTGATGTATTCTTTTAAGATCTCATCCCCGCCAAGCGGCTTTTGCATAATGAGATTATATACATTTATAAAATAAATGTACCGGTTATAAAACTGAGGTTTTACTTTTTTAAAGAAATGAATTTCATCCTCAGTATTTTCAAAGGAATAGCTATGGATATAATTTTTAAGCTTGGCCATTGCTTTTTTGGAAAGCATAATAGAGGCCCTGTATCGCTTTGCTAATGTTTCCCCGTTGGAAGAAACTTCGTTTAACTGGTTTTCAAGTGCGCCGTTTAACCGCTCCGCAAATTTTCTCATAGACAATTATATCAGGTGAAAGAAATATTATATGGAGTATGATCTGATGCTATAGGCGCTGTTGTTTAATACACACTATTTTAAAATAACGTGTTTTTAAAACGAAGGATAGGTTGTAAAATTGCTTATTTGTAAATATTAAGCAATATAATTGCTTAATATTTACAAAGTTGACCCAAAACCGTTTCCACTAACACTTTTATGTCTTCTTTAATTTGGTGGTAGTTCATTAATACCTCTGCCTGATCTACCTCTCTAACCGAAGGGATCTGCTGATAAGCTTCTTCTTCCTTTTTTATGGCATCGTGATCGTTTTGTATCGCACTATGAAAAGTTTTGAGGTCGATTTTGTTATCCGGGTCATCGGCAACCATCCCCACAAATTCACCCGATGAAAGCCCTGATATTTTTGAAGCTGGTACAGCATAATCCAACTGTACAGATTTGCTAACAGAGGTATCCGAACTATTGATAGAAATACTTTCCTTTTCCTGGTTGATCTTGCCAAATCGTTCTGACAGTTGCTTTGCTGAGTCGCCTGTTACCTGACCAAAAATCACGTTGCCTACAATGTTTAAGATCACTTCCGCCTGTTCACGCCCATAATCTTTTTTTAACTGGCTGTAATCCTGTACCGCCAACGTAACAGCCACTTTATTTGATCTTGCGGTCGCGATGAGATTATCTATCCCGTTAAAATAAATTGTAGGGAACTCGTCGAAGATCATACTGCACTTTTGCTGATTCTTACGGTTGACCTGTTTATTGATCCTGTTGATGTACAATGACAGTACAGCACCATAAACCTGTGATTTTACCGGATTATTAGCGAGGCAAACGATTTTTGGCTCTTCGGGGTTATTAATATCCAATGAAAAATCATTACCACTCAATACATAGTATAGTTGTGGCGATGACAATCGGGCCAAACTTATCTTCGCACTGGCCACCTGGCCTTCCAACTGTTCGTAAGCTTCATTCTTCCATGCTGAAACAAAGGGGTTTATCAACACCTCAATTTCAGGCTCTTGCAATAAAACTTCAAAAAGCTCTTTGTATTCAACCTGTGCCAGTTCAATTACATGGGGCAAGGTGCAATAGCGGCCACCCTCATACTTCTTTAAAAACCACATAATGGCGGTAATAAAATTGATCGGCGATTCTACGAAAAAGTCGCCTTGCTTCTTTATCCATTCCCGGTTAAGGCCCAGCATAATGGTACGACTGGAATCTATCGCGTCGGTTATATCAAGCATGGTTTGAGGTTCTAACGGATTAGCACGGTGCATGATCTGTTCAAGGTTGATGATATATTGTGACGGTTTTACTTTATACAGGTGCCCATATTTTAACAGGGCATTATAAACGATTTTAGAAAGGTCATCATACTTAAAATCATATACCAACATGGTAAAACCTTTTTGAATATGCTGTGTGATAACATGCCGGATCACAAAATATGACTTTCCCGATCCGGGGCTGCCGCCAATTAACGTCCCCCTGAAAGGATTTATGATATTGATCCAACTTTTGCGGCTTTTACCCTTTAAGTTATAGATAGCCGGTAGATTGATGGAGTATTCATTTTCAAGCAGCCTTTCTTCTTGTGGAAATGATTCGTTGTCCTTATTGAAAATATCTTTACCTAACGTTAGCTTTAACATTCTAAAAAGTAGGCTTACCCCTGAAAGCAATAGAATATATCCTAATGAAGTCAAACCGATATAAAGGATGGCAATGGTATAAGCCGGGTATTTTAATGTCAATACTAAATTACTGATGAAGTATAACAACAACCCGGTAACGCAATAAGTAATAATTGTTTTAGTCCTGATCTTTTCATCCTTTTTGCCTTTACTGCCCACTAATGATACCAGTAACAGAAACAGGGCAAAAATCTTCGCATATATAACCTGCCTAAAAACCAACATTTTAGAAAGGGGTAGCAATACGTGATTTATTATCGGCTTTGTTAACCCTAATTGCATAAATGCCGGATAACAGCTTAAATAAAAGTGGACCAGTAATACGCCTAAACTCAGTAGCCTTGTAAAATCAATGATCTTTCTTAGTGCTTGTTCATTTTCACCTGTTTGCATAATAATTGAATTAAAGTGAGTGTCCTTTTCGTTTCTTCTTCCTTTTTGTTTGTTGCAGCCGTCCTAAAGCAGACATATCCTGATGTTCTTCCTGAAAGAGATTATCCAGTAAAGTATTATCTGAATTAAAATTGCCCTGGCTATCTGTATGATTTTTTATAGTATTCATATTATCATTACTGCTACCCGTATCTTTAGTTGCGGTAACCGGTTGATTTTTGAGGTTATCAGTATTACCAAAGCGATCTATAAAAGAGGCCGCGCTATATGCTTTACCCAAATCACTGCCATTAAAAACAGATTTACTTTGATGATCCACAAAAGTTACCCCATACAACCGGCCTTCCTCGTTTTGCCTGAATATTACCTGTATCCCTTTTTGATGAAGTTCTTGTTGGAATTTTGCTTTGTTAATGGGTTTAGACAACACTGCATCAATGGAGTTTTTTAATTGCTCCCGTAATGGTTTGCGTAATACTTCATTCAGCCTGAAACGATCTTCCAGTGTTTTTAAAGTGGGCTTCCCATAAATGCTGCTGGCCTTTATTGGTACGCCAAGTTTGTTGCCTTTTTCATCCAGCACCCAATAAACAAGCCCGTTCTTTTCATACATCCTTGAATCTTTAGATCCTCTGTCTGCGGTTACATTGAACTGGTTAAGCACCGCGTTTAACTCGGGTATGCTGGTGAATTTATAACTTTTAATTACCTCACTAACCACATTGGTTATGGCTCTTTTTGTTTCTGTTTTCCCGTAGCTAACCTGTTTTAATGGTATCCTTTCCGGCAGCCTTAGCTCATTGGATTTGTTTCCGGCCTGTTGCAAACCATACTGAATTTCTATTGCTTTCCTTGCTGTTTCAGATTTGGTTTTACCCAACAGATG
>DATCES010000349.1:0-2627 GCA_036509935.1 Mucilaginibacter sp. | reverse complement strand
GGCCAAAGCGGCGATTTGCCCAAATCCAAAACCGGTGAATAATTCCACGGAAGATAGCTTGCGCGGGTTTCGTACGCTGTAATCTCCCCTGCTTTGTAGGCAATTTGCTTGTTAAACGTTGCCGCCATAGCAATTTCCTGGGGAAACAAGGTGCTGCCCAGCGTGTAAGTAACACCATGTATTGCATCAATACCATAAATAACCGGGATTTTTAAACGGTCTTTCGCCGCTTCGGCCTGGATGGCCGAAATTACTTCGTACCAGTGCTTACGGTCGTAAGCATGGCCGCTCACATTTAATATGGAGCCAACATGGTATTTTAAAATAGCTTCTTTTATTTTGTCAGCATCTACCTGGTGTACGCCATTTGTAGTTGTTGATACCACGTCAGATGTTACTTCGGTCATTTGCCCTACTTTTTCTTCGAGGGTCATTTTAGCGATAAGGGCATCTACTTTTTTGTCGGTTTCGCTTGCCGGTTTGTTATGTTGTGCTGCCAGGAAAAGCACATTTAAAAGCATTACGTTTATTAAAATAAAAAATTTTCTCATAACTGATTGGTTTGATTTATGGCTGCAACAGGTTGTCCTATATAATTGAATTTGAAATTTTTATACTGCTAATTTACAGGTTTTAATTTATCCTGGAGCGCTTCAATAGCGTTAGCCAAATATGCTAAGGGGGCATTCCAGTTAATGGCTACTTCGTTTACAGCGTAAGCGCGGTCATCATCAATATATGCTTCATCTGGCACGGTTGAAGGCACTTTAATACCATCCTGCATGCCAGGGTTAGGGCCGCCTACCAATAAGCCGGGTATAGGGTCAACCACGCCATCCGAAACAGACGGGCGATGGTGCGGGTGCATCGGCGTTTTGCTCCCATACCCTGTTACAAAAGAGTAGCCGGTGCCGTTCCGGCCTAAAATGTAATCCAGGTTATCTAATGCATAGCGCAGGTATTTGGGATTATTTGAAAGTTTATATGCCTGTATCAAAGCTACCCCTACATTTGCCGCTACCGAATTACTTCCCCAGTTAAAATTACGGATTGATTTATCCATAACTGTTTGATAAGCGGTTTTATCGGCCCCTTTTACAAGGCTATCAGCCAGGGCCAATAGACGTTTTTTTATTTCGGGTAATTCCTTTGGGGAGTTTTCGCCAAATAAATTGCTATTTTTAATCAATGCATAATATCCCAACAGCTTCACCTGGCCCCATGAAGGGATGGGCATAGTATTATCAGGCAATAAGTTGATGTTTTTTAAGAATTGAGAGTTTTTTGTACTTACAAATAACTCAGAAGCTGCCCAAATAAATTCATCGGTAAAATTACGGTCACCGTAAGTGCCCGTGGTTATTATCGGGGGGCCGAACTTCTTGTTCATAACGTCCTGGTTATAGGCAACACCCGGATTTTTAATAGCCCAATCCCAGGCTTTATAAGCTCCGTTTAAACATGAATCGGCTAACCCCGGCAGCTCTTTTGGGAATTTCCTCAATATCCTGCTTGCCTGCGCCATTACAGCCGCAAAATCAAGCGAGGCGGCAGTACCTTTTTGCACTACATAACGGGGTGCAATTGCTTTATCAGGCATTTCAAATTTATCAAATACCGCGTTGGTAAGTTTATGATACACGCCGCCGTCATTGGGGTCTTGCATGGTAAGCATCCAGCGCAGGTTCCATAATACTTCATTCAAAATATCCGGGATATTATTGCCGCTTTCGGGTATATTAAGCTTAACGGATTTCATGTAAGCCGGAAAATCCTCATACAAGGAAAGCAGGGTGCTTGTACTAATCCCGCTGTTTACAATATATATATTATAGTCGCCGGCATCATACCAGCCACGCGGCGATGAAATAACCATACCTGCCGGCCGTTTATCAGTAGCTGCCGAGGCGTGTACAAATACCACAGTATCCGGATGCCCTTCCGGCCTGGCCCATTTCCCGGCATATTTTTCTTCGAGCGGTATTGAAGCCCGCATAAAATAAAAAGCTTTTATGGATGCCCCGGCAACTGCGCTAAGAACTGACTTTTTTATCTCAAAGGGATATGAACCTCCAACTCCCGGTACATATAGAACGTATTTTCCCGGCTTTTTAAAATCTGTGAAATCAGCTATTCCTGTGATATTTCCGGCGAAATCCGGCTTGACCGATCTTTTTAACACCCCTGTAAACACTATTTTTTTTTCGGTGGTTTGGATGTAGAAGGTACTGTCTTTCGCTTTTAATATTATACCCGTTTTTGGCGCACCGGGATAAAATCCAATTTGGTTAAGGCGGATAGCTGATCCGCCGTTTGCCACGCCTTGCTGTGCTGACGATGTTTGTGCAATAAATGCGGTTGTTAATGCCAGTAAGGCCCCAATGATGATGCCGTAACCGTGCGGATATTTATTACTCATTTACAATAATAACCAATTACAGTCATTCCAAAATTAATTTCAAGATGGGGATAAATGCGGATAAATATAGGTGTAACTTGTACAATAAGTGTAATATTAAATTAACAATTCACCCTATAAAATATAATACTAAATAAACCGGGGGTAAAGCCAAGTAAATTCTGAAGGAAATAATTAAAACCGATGGTATTGAAAGCGAAATACCGCC
>DATCES010000348.1:0-6098 GCA_036509935.1 Mucilaginibacter sp. | reverse complement strand
GTTCCTCAAAAACACGGTTCCCATACGAAATAACCGAAGTAAGCCAAGAAATATTGATAAATACAAGCATAGAAATAAACCTAAAGTAACTAAAAATCAGAAAGATGCGATATGAAAAAGGCTTAACTTAATGACATTGGGAGAAGGATTTGGGATGGGGCGAAATAAACCAATAATACGTACTAAAAAACTATTCATCCAATGAATCATTAAAATCTGTTTAATCCCGGTTCAGACAAAAAGAGCCATAATTTCATTTCCCGCAATTTTAATAGTACAAAAAAATAAATTGTACTAATTTAGCCGCCTTATGAAAAAAATTAGCTTCGTCATTTTATTCATCTCCATTTGTTTTACAGGCATGGCACAGGTAAACGCAAGCAATCAACCTACCCACACAATTTTTGCTTACGGCGGGGGATTTACCAAACAATTTATGCGGTACGTGATTGCCTTAACCAACAAGGAAAACCCCAAAATATGCTTTATAGCCGCTGCATCCGGCGATGATGCCAATACTATTGCTGCCTGGTATGCTGCCTGCGAGGACCTGGCCATGCGGCCTTATGTGCAAAAAGTATTTGTTGCCTCATATACCAGTACTAAAACCTTTGAAGAAAACCTGATGGGGATGGATGCTATAATTGTTGGCGGCGGCAACACCCTCAACATGATGGCGATTTGGAAGGCCCAGGGAATTGATACGGTATTAAAGAGAGCTTACAATGAAGGTATTGTCCTGGCTGGCGGCAGTGCCGGCTCGCTCTGCTGGTTTCAGGGCGGGACTACCGATTCAAGACCGAAAGACCTGTCAATTGTGCATGGATTGGGGTTTATCCAAACAAGCCATTGCCCGCATTACCACAGCGAACCCCTGCGCAAACCGCTTTATTTCGAAAATATTTTGAAGGGGCGCTTGTCGCCCGGATATGCTATTGATGACCGGGCGGGCATAGTATTTGAAAATGAAAAGTATGTAAGGTCAGTTGCTATTGATGACAAGAGCAATACTTATTATGTTTCGGTTATTGATGGGAAAATTGATGAAAAGCTTTTGCCGGTAACGGAGATTATAAAGTGAGTAGCGAATGGTGAATTGTTTGTGTATGGCATTAGTATCAAACTAAGTATTTATACCCGATTTTTAAAACTCAAAATTGACGACATAAAATAAGCCCCTTCTAATGTCAAATGACCCAACACCTAAATGAACTAATGAATAACTGAACTAATTTATGAACCAATGAATCATTAATTTGATTTTTGTATATTTGTTTAGTGTTCCAAAATATAGGGCGATGTATAAACAAGTTTTAATTCCTGACAAAAAGAACCATACCATTGAAATGCCGGAACAATTTTTTGGCAAAAAGGTAGAAGTTACTGTTGTAGAATTGGGTGATTCCTTGAAGGTTGCGCACCCTATGCCCCCTCCAGGTAAAAAAATTTCGGTTAACGAGTTATTTAAAAAATTTGGTGCTAACCCTGGGTTTCCCTCAACAGATGAAATAAGGGCAAAAGCGTGGCCTTCTAAATGGTGATTTTTGATACCAATATCCTTATTGAGCTTTACAGGGGTAATCTTGCCGTAAAGGAGGAAATCCTGCATATACAATCTGACATTTTTTATGTAAGCAGCATCACAGTAGCAGAATTTATGGTTGGGGCAAAAAACAAGGATGACTTTAAACGGATTGAAAATCAGTTAAGTAACTACACCACAATTCCGGTTAATACGGAAATTAATGATATTTTCATTGATCTTTTCAGGGCTTTTACACTGAGCCAGCGACCCGGTATAGCCGATGCCCTTATTGCTGCCACAGCATTGTATTACCATCTTCCACTTTATACGTTGAATAAAAAGCATTTTCAATTTATCCCCGGAATAGAATTGATATAAAATAAAAGAATGTCAATACCAGGCGGAAACCAAACCAACAAACATTGGACCATTGCGCTAACCCCGATAAATCCCTTTTCCTATCTTTACACCAAATATGAAATACCTGCGCTGGCTTTTGCTTCCGTTTTCGCTGCTTTATGGCCTGGTGACAATCATCCGTAACTGGTGCTATGATGCAGGGGTGTTTAAAAGCCATAGGTTTAATAAACCCATAATATCGGTTGGTAACCTTGATGCGGGCGGTTCAGGCAAAAGCCCCATGACCGAATACCTTATCCGTTTATTAAAGGATGATTACAAACTGGCAACCCTTAGCAGGGGCTACGGGCGGAAAACTCAGGGGTACCTGGTTGCAAATGTTCCAGGTGTTCCAAATGTTCCAGGTGTTCCTTATTTCAAAAGTGGAACACCTGGAACACTTGCCGCTCGAATAGGCGATGAACCAGCCCAGTTCAAACATAAATTCCCGGATATTACCGTCGCGGTTTGTGAAAAAAGGGTTGAAGGGATTAAACACCTGCTGCCTGATAATGACCTTATCCTGATGGATGATGCCTTTCAGCACCGGGCAGCTGAGCCAGGATTAAGTATATTATTATTTGATTATAACCAGGTAAATGAACCGCATTTCCTATTGCCTGCCGGCAATATGCGCGAGCCGTTTAGTGGGCGGTGGCGTGCGCAAATACTCGTTGTAACTAAATGCCCCCTGGCGCTAAATATAGACGAACAGGCCGATCTGGCCCAAAAAATTGAACCGTTGCCATACCAGCATTTGTTTTTTACAGCTATAAACTATCAGCCTTTGCAGGATATGCAAGGCAAGCCCACCGGTATGGTAATTGATGAGGGCACTACCGTTTTTTTATTAACGGGAATTGCCAATGCAAAACCACTGGTGCAATATTTGCATGGCTTTACATCCCATATTATTCATCATAATTATACCGATCATCATCCTTTTACCTTAAAAAATATCACTAAACTTGCCGGTGAATTCAATGAAGCCCCGTCACAAAAAAAAATAATTGTTACAACAGAAAAAGATGCGCAACGTTTAGAAGGATCCTGGTTCAACCAAGCTTTGGCAGCTCCCGGATATGTGCCTGTTTTTGTAATACCCATCCGGGTTGAATTTTTAAATGGCGGCGGGACTCAATTTAACCGGTTAATTATTGAATATGTTAGAGAGCATACAGCACACCACCGAATACATTAAAAACCGCATTGGTGAATTTGAACCCGAAGTGGGTATCATATTAGGGACAGGCCTGGGTGGCCTGGTTACCGAAATTGATGTTGAGAAACAACTGATGTACGCCAACATCCCCGATTTTCCGATTTCCACACTTGAATTTCATTCGGGTAAATTAATTTTTGGCAAACTTAACGGGGTTAAGGTTGTTGCCATGCAGGGCCGTTTGCATTATTACGAAGGCTATACTATGCAGCAGATCACTTTCCCGGTGAGGGTTATGAAAATGCTGGGCATAAAAACCCTGTTTGTATCCAATGCCAGCGGATCATTAAACCCTGCCTTTAAAAAAGGCGACCTGATGGTGATTGAAGACCATATCAACCTACAGCACCATAACCCCCTGGTCGGGCGGAATGAATCGGAACTTGGGCCCCGTTTCCCGGATATGAGCCAGCCCTATAAACGCGAACTGATTGATAAAGCATTAGGCATAGCCGCGGCAAACAATATTAAATGCCATAAAGGAGTTTATGTAGCTGTAACCGGCCCGAATCTGGAAACAAAGGCCGAGTATAAATATTTACGGATTATTGGCGGCGATGCGGTAGGTATGAGTACAGTGCCGGAAGTAATAGTGGCCAACCACATCGGTTTGCCTGTATTTGCCATATCGGTACTCACTGATGAAGGTTTCACGGAAATACTGAAGCCTGTTTCGGTTGAAGAGATACTTGCAGCTGCTTATGCAGCGGAACCTAAAATGACATTGATACTTAAAGAATTGATAGCCGGTTTTTAATGCCTGATAAGTTTAAATATATAACATTACTGTTGATTTGCGCGTTTGGGCAAACCGCTTTCGCACAGTCGGCCGGTAACCGAAATTACCCTGGCAATAACCCTAATTATCCGGGACAGCAGCAGCTTAATACGCGCGATACCGCCACAGCTAAAATCTACACTGCCGACCAGCAATTAGATTCGTTGCGAAAAAATTTAGATAAAAAAAAGGATACGGCTATATTCAGCTCAAAATTTATAAGGGTAACCAATGAAAGGTTGTTAAAAGACAGTACACAGTTATTTCCCCTGGATACCAGCCTGTATAATTTTGAAAATTATAACCCGCTTAACCAGCCGCGCAGCCCCAAAATAAGTTTAGGCAATACGGGATTGGATGAAAGAAGTTTGTTATACCAACCATCGCACACCATTGGCTTTGATGCCGGACTGCACAGCCTGGATGCCTATATGCTAAATCCGCAGGATATAAATTATTACAGGGCGCGCGTGCCCTATACCCAGCTTTACCTGGTAACCGGCGGCCTTATAGAGCAGATATTTAAAGTGACGCATACACAAAATATAAACCCCAGGCTCAATATAGGGTTTAATTTGAATTTTATAGGCTCGGCGGGTTTTTACAGCAGTAACGCCGGGTTGCTGCAAAATGTGAGCGATGTTAATGTGGCCGGTTTTACCTGGTACGAATCAAAAAACAAAAGGTATAACCTGCTGGCCAATGTGATATACAATAATTTAAAAGCGCCCGAAACAGGTTCTATACTCAACGACTCTATTTATAAAACCGGTTCAATTGATAAAACTGCTGAGCAGGTGCGTTTGCCGACCACTTATGAGAACTGGACAGGCAGCGGCCTTTATTTAAAACAATTTTACTATATCGGCCGTATCGACAGCCTTAAAAGGGGGGCGGGGAACATCACAAATATTTTGCCCACCCAGCGCGTATCCTATACGCTTAATTATAATACCCGCAAATACAATTTTTTACAAAATGACGCTGACGTCCATAATGTTTTTCCTGATTATTATTTTGCCTCAAACTATGCACGGGATTCGCTTACGGTCACGCATTTGCAAAATGAGTTTTCATATAGCTTTTATTTGCGCAGCAAGGCGGTAAAGTTTGTTAAGAACGAGATGAAGCTGGATGTAGGGCTCACGCAGGATTATTATCGCTATACGCAATATGTAAACGATACCACCTTAAACCAGTACGGCAGTAAAGTTAACCTGCCTTCAAGGGTTCAAAGCGCTTCGTTCCAGGATATTACGCTCAAGGCCAAATTGAGCTACCGTTTCAGCGACAAGATAGCGCTGGATGGCGATTTGCAGCAAATTGCCCAGGGCCGTGATGCAGGGGATTTTTTGTATGATGCAAAGGTAACCCTTGCCGGCGGCGATAAAGCAGGCAGGATAATATTTGAGGGTTATTCGCAAAACAGTATGCCGCCGTTAGTTTATACCAACTGGATATCGGACCATTTTATTTTTCATGATAAATTTAACAATACAAAAACAAATAGTGTATCATTCAATTATATAAATAACCCCCTTAAACTTGATTTAAAAGCCGAATACTTTTTAATAGGCGGTTATTTATATTTTGCCGCCCAGCCCAGCGGTATTGATGCCGCCCCGCAGCAGGTAAACCGGGATATTAATTTGATTAAAGTGAGTTTGGGGAAAAGCATCGCCTGGCGGAGATGGCATTTTGATGATTTTTTAGTTTATCAAAAAACCGATTACCAATCAACCTTGCGTACACCGCAATTTTACAACTATTGCAGCCTGTATTATAAAACGCTTTTATTTAATGTATTATATTCAAACATTGGGATAGATATTCGTTATAATTCAGAATACCTTGCACCATCATACGCCGTAGGCCTGGGCCAGTTTTATAACGGGCCAAATATTACTTTTTCCTCATATCCAATTGCAACAATATTTTTAAAAGCAACATTACAGCACACTAATTTATTTGTAATGTACGATTATGCCAACCAGGGCCTTTTAAGCCCCGGATTTTATACGGTTAACCGATACCCGCAAATGGACCACCTGCTAAAATTTGGCGTGTCGTGGTCGTTTTATAATTAACATTGTTTGCAATGATGTATATTTATACCTATGATACAGCCCGTCCGCTACCCGTACAGCCTGAATTTTAGCCTGGGCACGATATTG
>DATCES010000347.1:0-6468 GCA_036509935.1 Mucilaginibacter sp. | reverse complement strand
CCGCCGCCGATTTCCGTGCCGTTAATAACTAAATCGTAGGCGTTTGCGCGTACTTCGCCGGGCGCTGTATCCAGCATAGCTATATCCTCGGGCTTTGGCGAAGTGAAGGGGTGGTGCATGGCATGGTAGCGGCCACTTTCTTCATCCCACTCTAATAACGGGAAATCAAGCACCCACAGTGGCGCAAAAGTATTTTTATCGCGTAAGCCTAAACGTGTACCCATTTCAAGGCGAAGTTCATTTAACTGCTTGCGTACTTTATCAGCCTGGCCGGCCAGTACGAACATAATATCGCCTGGTCCGGCTTCAAAAGCGGCGGCCCAGTTGGTCAGGTCATCTTCACTGTAAAATTTATCAACGGATGATTTTAAAGTGCCATCGGTATTGTAACGGCAGTAAATCATCCCTGTAACGCCAATTTGTGGGCGTTTTAGCCATTCCGTAAGCTCATCTATTTGTTTGCGGGTATATTCGGCGCAGCCTTTTGCGTTGATGCCGACTACCAGTTCAGCATTATCAAATATGCTGAAGCCATTGCCTTTAACTATATCATTCAGTTCAACAAAGGCCATCCCGAACCGGATATCCGGTTTATCGGAGCCATATAAACGCATAGCATCTGCGTATTGCATGCGCGGTACGTTTCCAATATCTATGCCTTTTACCGCTTTAAATAAATGACGTGTCAGCCCCTCAAAAATATTTAAAATATCTTCTTGCGTGATAAAGGCCATTTCACAGTCAATCTGCGTAAACTCCGGTTGACGGTCGGCACGCAGGTCCTCGTCCCTGAAACATTTAACGATCTGGAAATAACGGTCGAACCCACTAACCATCAGCAATTGCTTAAAAGTTTGCGGCGATTGCGGCAGGGCGTAAAACTCGCCGGGGTTCATGCGGCTTGGTACCACCAAGTCACGCGCGCCTTCGGGTGTCGATTTAATAAGCACCGGGGTTTCCACCTCGATAAAATCGCGGCCATCTAAATATTTACGCACTTCCTGTGCCATTTTATGGCGCAGCATCAGGTTATTGCGGATAGGGTTGCGGCGCAGATCAAGGTAGCGGTATTTAGCCCTTAGCTCCTCGCCGCCATCTGTTTCATCCTCTATTATAAATGGAGGGGTTTTAGCAGGGTTTAGTACCTCGATGTCAGTAACCGCGATCTCAATTTCGCCTGTCGGCATTTTAGCATTTTTGTTTGAACGTTCCAAAACTTTGCCGGTTACCTTTATCACGAACTCGCGGCCCAGGCCGCGACTGGCTTCACGCAACGCGGCATCAGAATCGGTATTAAAAACCAGTTGGGTTAAACCATAACGGTCGCGCACATCAATAAAGGTTGTTCCGCCCAGGTCGCGCGATTTTTGCACCCAACCGCATAAAGTAACCGTTTCACCTAAATTACTGATATTTAATTCGCCGCAAGTATGTGTCCGTAGCATTGTAGTGTTTTGTAAAGTTCGCAAAAGTAGGGTTTTAGTTGGAAAGGAGAAAGGATAAAGGTGAAGGGTGAAAGGATAAAGGTAAAGGGTGAAAGGACATAGATCGAATTTATAATTTTATCTCAAAAAAATCAATTCCATATTTGTCACATAAAGATTTCTCTTGAGAGTTTAATTTCCTCCGAGCAACAACCGTTGCTTTTACATCCTCATTCGCCAAAGGAAAACCTAACTGAGAACTTCTTAACGCTCTATATTTAATTGCCTGATGAATCCCCGGCATTACACGGTCTAACTCAATTTCAACAACAGTATTATTATTGCCCTTTAAGGGTTGAAAAAGAATATCTACCAAATCGCCAGAAATGTAGGGGTGTTCTACAAATGATTTTACCTGATTTTTAATTAGACCAATTTTATCAGGGTTTTTAGAAATATACTCTTTGAGTTGTTTGTGTTCTTTACTTTCGCCACCCTTTCCGTATTTCCTTCTCAGCCAAATCTTTTTGACAATATTTTCGTGAAGTGCACCAGTTATTGGTGGTCTTATTTTAGAAAATGCGTTAAAATCGTTTTCTAATAATTCCGAAATCAGCGATTGAGTGGTTTCGTTTTGGACAACATCTTTTAAGTCATGAAGTATAGCAGCTACTTGGTCATCTTCTAAATATCTAAATCTTTTGGACCCCCACAAAGGAATAGAGGGGTTTTTAGCGTTCTCGTTTTTATAATAATTCCAAAAGTTTAAGATTTTCGCTTCATCCAATGTTAGTCTTAAACTTTGCTTTTCATCGGCAATTACAACCACTTGATTGTTGTCTTCAACTATTTCTTTAATTTTTAAGAACCCAACGATTTTTCTTTCTTCTTCCAGGTTTAAATCGGCAAATCTTGTAGTAAGTATGGCAATTTTTCCTGAGCCGATGTGTTTCATTCTGAAAGGTTTTCCAGTTTTATACTCATTACCGGGACTCCATTTCCACATTTCAAATACTTTACTCTCATTGCATGGATAATCTTTTACTTTACTCGTGAAATTACTATCTCGGAATTTTCTACATGAGCACTCAGGCTTGCTACACCATTTGCCATTATTAGGTTTTGCATTATCAAAAATGTTTTGAATATTGCATCTACCTTTGAAACCGACAAAGATATTTTCATCGCCATTATTATAGATTAAGTTACACACAATGTTTTTCATTTTTACACTAAATAAACTTTAAAAAAAAATTGAAAACTCGCAATAGGTTTATCGGGAGAATTTCAACTTTTTCGCTTACCTTTATTTTAGAATTATTTAAAAATACTAAAGAAAACTTATAAAGTAACCTAAATCCAATTATATGTTTAACATTTCTAAACCCTCACTAAAATGCAAGCTAATCGTACTTGGGATTATTTCTTTCTATTTAGGTTCATGTAATCAACAAAACGCTGACGATAACATCAAATCAAATGTGATTGAAACAGTAAAAAACTATTTTAAAGACAGTGTAAAAAATGCAACTATTATCACATTTTCTAATTATTGTAAAGTAACAAAATATGATTCTGTAATCCTGTCTATCCGAGAAACAAAATTAGATACTATAAGAACTCATTTAAGCCTTAACGAGGCTTTAGAACGGAAACAATCTATGGATAATCTCGCACCACTATACAATTCAATGCCATTGTCGGAAGAGAACAAAAGATCAGTAATTAACATTTACGCGAATATAAATAGCTCCTTAAAAAATGATAGCGACACTTTTCGCCTGTATGCCAAGATAAGAGAAATACTTTTAACTAAACTTAAGGATAAATCCCTGCAACAGAAAACCGCATGTTATAAAATAAACTGTACTTATATGGACGAATTATCGAAAATTCACGCCAAAGAATTTATACTTGCTCCGCAATTTAAAATTACGTCCAAATCGGAATTATGAAAAAGATATGTTTTTGATTTGTTCCTGTTAGTCCAATATTCAAACATGTCAATCCTGTCTTGATCCGCTCTTAAAGACCATCGTATTTCTTTAGCCATTCATCTATGCGTTTGTTTGATTCCTCATTAGATATCCATTGGCCATTTTCAATCTGCCTTATCCCATCCTCCACCGCTTCAGTTTCCGCCGGGCTCATAATATAGAGCTCGTCAAATTTCTCTTCAAAGTGAACAATCCGGGCAATTTGATTCAACATTTCCCCATTATCAACATCCCTTATTATTTTTATTAGCTGTTTTTTTAATCGGGCGTTTCTTAACATAATTTATCTGTGCTTTTGATCAAAAAGCAGATTATATTAGAAATCCGAAATGGGCAATCCAAATGTAGAGACGCTATACTTTGCGTCTGAACCCTAATGTTTGAGAAATTACCCCTAAATGCCCCAATCAGTTTCGAGACGCAAAGTATTGCGACTCTACAAAAACCAATCTGAAATCGAACATCTAAATTCCGAAATCATCCGTTCACAGACGCAAAGTATTGCGTCTCTACGAAACAAATCCGAATCCGCCAATTGGCGGACCGAATTCCGAAACGGCGAAGCCTTCTTGAACACCATTGAAAATAAACAATAAGTGAAAAATCATTATTACCCTTGTCCTATAATTCTCAAGGGGTGCCTTGCTTTGAGCAATCAAACTGAAAGACAGGCTGAGATCAAACCCAGGCCCCGCGGCCCCCGCCAGCTGGCGGGGGAGTAAAAAAAACTTAAAGAACTTCTTTAAGTCCACGTATCCTGATACAGAAAATGGGAAAGCGTAAACTACAATTACTTTTTCCAGCAGGCGCTGGCAAACGTCCTGCTTGGCTAAACCTTCGTTTTTGAGTGAATGATTATACCAGGTATTGTTTTGATTACACCAATTAAAAGGATAATCGGTGCAATCATTCTCAAATCGGTGCAATCCCTATATGTTAACTTAAATATCACATTAAATTTTAATTGCTTTGCTGATATTTGCCTGGTAAAAATTTAAAAATGAAGATTAAACATGTACTGTTTTTACTGTTCGCTTTTGCAACGGTTTCAGTAGCGGCCCAAACAAAAAAGAAAAAAACAACTGCTACTGCCGCTACAACTGCTACTTCCACTGAACTCCCCCGCCCAAAACTGGTAGTAGGGATTGTTGTTGACCAGATGCGCTGGGATTACCTTTACCGATATTACGCCCGTTACCAAAGCAATGGTTTTAAACGCTTATTAAATGAAGGTTTCAGCTGCGAAAACACACAGGTTGACTATATCCCGACAGTAACAGCAGCCGGACATACCTGTATTTATACCGGTTCGGTACCTGCTATTCATGGCATTGCAGGGAATGACTGGATCATCCAGGCGACAGGAAGATCAACCTATTGTACCGAAGATACTTCCGTACAAACTGTTGGAAGCACCTCAAATGCCGGAAAAATGTCTCCGCGCAATTTGCTTACCACTACGGTAACTGATGAGCTGAAACTGGCGACTAATTTCCGCTCAAAGGTGATCGGCATAGCTTTGAAAGACCGCGGCGGAATTTTACCTGGCGGCCACACAGCGGATGCTGCTTATTGGTTTGACGATAAAACAGGCAACTGGATAACCAGCACCTATTACATGAAAGAGCTGCCGGCTTGGGTAAAAGATTTTAACGACCAGAAATTAGCAGAAAACTATCTTAAACTTGATTGGAACACTTTATACCCTATTGATACTTACCTGCAAAGCACACCTGATAACAGCAAGTATGAAGAGAAATTTAAAGGCACTGATGCCCCAACTTTGCCGGTAAAAACGTCTGCGCTTTATAAAGGAAATTTGGGCCTCATCCGCTCAACGCCTTACGGAAATACAATTACGCTCGACCTCGCGGTTGCTGCTATCAACGCCGAACAATTGGGCCAGCACCAGGTGCCTGATTTTTTAGCCATCAGCCTGAGCTCTCCTGATTACATCGGCCATCAGTTTGGGATAAATGCCGTTGAAATTGAAGACTCTTACCTTCGTTTGGACCGTGAGATAGCCAACTTTTTAGTTTACCTGGACGCCAAAGTGGGCAAGGGTAATTATACTGTATTTTTAACCGCAGACCACGGAGCGGCCCATAATACAGCTTTTTTAAATGACCATAATATCCCGGCAGGCGTTTGGGACGATGGTGCTGTGTTAAAGGATATGAACAAATTGTTATCCGAAAAATATAAGGCTGACAGGCTGGTGATCGGGCTTAATGATTACCAGGTAAATTTAAACTACAAGGTTATCAATGAACAGCAATTGAGCGGGGAAGATATAAAAAAGGATTGCATAGCTTTTTTGCAGAAGCTGCCTTCAGTAGCCTTTGCGGTAGATATGAAAAAGGCTGGAACAGCAGCTATTCCTGAAGAGTTGCGCAACCGCATTGTAAACGGTTATAGTATTGAACACAGCGGCGAAATACAGATCATATTAAAACCGGGATGGTTTACCGGGCATGGTTCTGCTGATGGCGGCCCAACCGGAACAACACACGGAACATGGAACCCTTATGACAGTCATATCCCGTTAGTATTTATGGGATGGGGCATACAACATGGCAGCCTTACCCGCGAAACACACATGACAGATATCGCCGCGACCGTTGCCGCATTATTACGTATACAAGCGCCTAACGGAAGTATAGGGCAGCCAATCAGCGAGGTGCTGAAAAAATAGTCCGAAAGACAGTAAAGACCGAAAGTCCGAAAGGCAAAACAGGTAGGATGAATAATAACTGGGGTCTTATAAGCAAGAATAAATAATCTTCCGGACTTTCGGACTTTTCCGACTTTCGGACTAACATCATGAAAAAATACATATCCAAATTCCACTATTTAACACAAGATATGCCGCACCGGAGCCATATTGAACAGGTTAACATTGCCTGTGAAGCAGGCGCCAACTGGATACAGTACCGGTGTTTAAGCAAACCTGATGATGAACTCATTGTTGAGATCAATAACATTGCTGCTATCTGCGATGATTGGGGGGCAACGCTTATACTTACCAATCATTATCATTTGTTAAA
>DATCES010000346.1:0-3049 GCA_036509935.1 Mucilaginibacter sp. | reverse complement strand
ATTATCATCGATGGGTTGGTTTGCATTCCATGCAGATACAATAATATATTGGCTTATTGACTTTGGAGGATTATTGGGGATATTAAATTGAAAGGAGTGTGTGCCATCATTTTTAGCCAACCAATGATTAAAACTAAAATTGTCATAAATTAACTGACCACCTTGATATATCTGATGCAAATAATTATAAAATTGTGTCCCATTCATAGTAAAATATATTTAAGAAAATGCTTTATTAATTAGATTTAGGCAATGTCCAATATGAATTAAATTTGACAGGGGATGGGTAGATAATTGGAATAGTATCTTTGACGATATGCTAAAGCATAACCATTTCCATTTGTTCTATTATCTTTTTCTTCCTGTAATAAAGGAAAAACACCCTTAAAATGCGAAACTGTTCTTCCATTACCTGCGGGAGAGATAAGAACGATCATTCTATATTGGACACCAAAAATTGGTTGAATGTTGTCAATAATCTTTACAAAAGGGATTACCACAATGCGGGAAAACAATTTTTTTGCGTTCCAACTTGTGAAATATATAATTCTAAGGTTTTCGCTATTTTGAATTAAATCTATAATATTTCCATTCTCGACAGAATTAACTAAAGCACTATCTAAAGAAGAATAACCTATTCTACCAGTTTCAGTAAAAACATCTGTCATTAAGAATTTATATTTATCCAGTAATTCAATTGCCTGTTGCTTTGTGATAGGGACAGGCTCATTGAAAGCAGTCGCAAATAATCTCCAAAAATAATTTTTACGGCTACCGTAAAAGTATTGAATAAAAGCTTCTAGAAACCATAGTGCCCTTTTTTGCACACCCAATGGTGCAATAGGAGGATTTGAATTTGTGATTGCATAAATTGGAAAAGTTCCAACAATAAGTTTACAGTACTTTGCTAATGGGTCTTTGCCTTGAAAATTATTAACTTGATCAAACAAGTAAGGATGATTTTCGATTTCATTGATTGGCATAGATTTAACTATTAATTGGTTAAAAAATCAGCAGTAATATTTTAAATATAACGAATTTATTTTGATGAAAAAATATATTTTGACTTTTACCTTTGTTTATTTTTATGTCATGGAAATCGCTTTTACCCTTTTTTATTATTTAGCATTCTTGATTGATCGGCAAATAATTTTTTATCCAGGTTGCCCGCCGTTAAAGGGCGACCACAAGGGATCGCCCCTACGGATCATTTTTGATAACGACTGGCCGATTAAATAATATTGTGAATAATAAATTCAGACGATGTGTAGGGGCGATCCCTTGTGGTCGCCCCCCGGAGCACAGGTACCCCTTTATCGACAGTTTATTTTAAACGCGGTTTCCCTGATTTTTATCTGAAATTACACCCTAAAATATTTTAAATTTGTAAAAAGCAATTTCCCATGCGTACCACACAAATAAGGCAGCAGCTCCATGAATACATCGATACAGCAGAAATAAAAAGCTAAAGGCTATTTATACTTTAGTTGAAAATGATATTACTAAAGGGCTAATCGATAACGGCGTATATCAAACTGAACCCGTTCAGTTTAGCGAAGAACAAATTACCATGCTTAAGTTTAGCGACAAAGATATAGCGGCAGGCAACCTGATCCCGCATGATGAGGTAACTAAAAGCGATCTTCAGTGGCTAAAAGAATTATAGTTTGGACACCAACAGCCATTACTTTTTCTTTTTTATCTTATTTAATGCACTAACGTCACTAATATCCTTTTTGCGCCCGCTTGCTTGTTTATTTTGTATCAGGTCATTTAAGCCGATATAACTAACAGGCAATCCATCTACATCTATGATGAGCTTGTTTAAATATGCCTCATTAAAATTAACGCCATCAATTTCATTCAGGATATCAATTCGTAACGGCGGATAACCAATTTGAGTAATACCGCCTTTTTGGAGAAAATCTACCTTTTTCAATCCTAATGACGCCATGCCAAAATCGTTAATCACACTAATCATTTTTTGACCATTATCATCGGATAGATCAATCCAAATATCCAGGTCACCGGTATGCCTTGGCTTTCCGTGAAAAGCGAGCGCATAACCGCCTATAACCATGTAAGTAACCTTATGTTTATTCAATAAAACAACAAAATCCTCAAAATCTTTATCAAGCGTCATGGATGAAGTTTTCTTTTTATGACTACCGTTTTATCCATTCGCTGACCGGGTTTCAGGCTGTGAGATCGCAATTGGGTTACAGCAGCGATCCGCTCCCGCGGCGGCCTCGATAGCCAATATAGCATATCCTCATATTCCTCATCTATATCTTTTAATATAGCTTTTCTGACAACCGGGACAATTTTCATAGCATGCTAATCAATATATAAATATACACAAAATTCGTGATTTTCCGCACACCTTCAACCCTTCACCACCGCCCTCATCGGGTAAAACTCGTAAGTGTTTATTGTAGCAGCCGGGTCATTGGCAATAAATGCTTTAACTTCTTCTTCGTTGTCTGCCTCAATTATACCAAGCCCATATACTGCTTTGGGATTCATTACCGGCCCGAAAACAAGCACTTTCCCCTTATCCATCAAAGCACGCCAATAAACAATATGATGCTGCATAATTGCCCTTTCTGCATCGGTCATATCCTGGGCAAATGTCGGGCGGCAGGGTATAAGTTTTAATGCAAAGTGTTTTTTGTCCATGTTTTTTTTAAACTATTAACCTTTCGCGCCTCACCCCAGCCCTCTCCAAAGGAGAGGGAGTTAAAAAAAGACAACGGCATTAAACGTGTTGCTTTTCAAAGTCCTCTCCTTTGGAGAGGATGGGTGAGGGCTTCGCCGTTTAGGTGAGGCCTTTTTCCTTTGCCAGCGCCACAATACCTTTCACCTCCAGGATGGGTTTTTCGTAGCCAAACCTAACCACATTAATCATTGCCAAACCAAGTTCGGCCAAAGTACTCACCCCGCCCGGAAATACTCGCCGCAAAAAAGGGTACATCCAACTGATGTACTTGTAATATTTATTGGTGTTGTTAAGTCCGGGCGTAGGTTGCATATAGCCTGGCCTGAAGGC
>DATCES010000345.1:0-2787 GCA_036509935.1 Mucilaginibacter sp. | reverse complement strand
GAGGACCAGTCATTTTTAGAAAATCATGGGTTTGATTTTAATGCGATTGAAAAGGCATATAAAAAAAACGAGAAAAGTAAAAAACTCATCGGTGGCAGCACCATAACGCAGCAAACAGCAAAAAATGTTTTTTTATGGCCTGGCAGGTCATTTATCCGTAAAGGCTTTGAGGCCTGGTTTACCTTGCTGATGGAAGTGTTTTGGGGTAAAAAACGTATTATGGAAGTATATTTGAATGTGATAGAAATGGGCGATGGTATTTACGGCGTTCAAGCTGCATCGCAGGTGTATTTTCATAAATCTGCCCATAATCTTAATAATTACCAGGCCGCAGCAATTGCCTCTATATGGCCGAGTCCTTTAAAATGGTCGGCCACTGACCCAAGCAACTATGTAAGGCACCGGCAATACCTCATCCGGAAAAATATGAGACGATTGGGGCCGCTGGATTTTTAGCTTAGCCCCCCGGCTCCCGATGGGACGTTCCGATAAAGGCCGTTCCTAAAATCGAATTTAAAACTAAGGCTGACACGTTGTTCGCACCTAAAATTATCGACTCAATGCTTTCAAAAAACCTTTCCTAAAAAAATTCACATAAACCGAAAGCATTGCCGCCACAAAAAAACTCCCCGCTGTTATAGTATCAATAAATGTATCATTAACGGGTCTGCCGCCGATCTTATCGGCATAGTATTTAATAAAGGAACCGGGGAGGTTGGTTTCGCCCAGCTTTTCCTTGATGCTCCAATCCCAGTCGGTAATGGGGCAATAGCCGATGCCATACCAGATACCCAGGATAAACCAGCAACCCGTTGTAACAGCCATACAAACAAGGTGCGCTTTTCGCAACGGTTTCCATATCCAGCCCAACAGGTTAAAGCCTATAATGGCGAAATGAAGGAGCGTTAAAAGCAAATCAAGTACACGGAGTTGCATAGGTCAATTATTAAAACAGCCCCAATTGCCCCTTATCATCCATTTCTATATCATCGGGGTTGGTAATTTCAAAGTCTATTGTTTTCGGAGGCGTTTCCATCGGTTTAGAAGGTGATTGCACCGATTTTTCGGGAGGTTGTTCTGTCGGGCTTTCTGTTTCCTTAATCTTTGGTTCTTTAACAGTAATCTCCTTTGTCCCTGCTGTTTCGGGCGATTCAAAAATTGCTTCATCCTGCTCCGGATCACCACCAGGTTCGTTAACACTTTCTACTTCAGGCTCATTTTCAGCTATCAGTTCAACCTTTTTTACCGGGTGCTGGGCAAGCCGGTTGCCCATGGCTTTCATTCCCTTTACATCTATCAGGGCTGAAAGATCGGTTTCGATGACCTCAGGTGTTTGTTCTTTGCCTTTCAGCTGCTCAATTTTTACTACCGGTTGGGCCGCGCCGGAAATCAGCACAAGCTTTGAACCATTTTCATCACTGATGATACTGGTTTGTTTACCAATGGCCGTATTTTCGAACATGAACCTTTTTACCACGTGGTTTTTTGATTTTCCATCAATATGCACAACCGTATATACTTTAGCCGGGTTGTACTTCTCAATCACAATCATCTTGTCGTCAAAATGATTGTTCAGGTCGAAACTGGTCAGTTCGTAAACGCCGTTACTAACCACCGTTAATATCCTGTCGTCCCCGTCAAATTCGCCCAGGTATTTACCCCGCCCATCCGCATTTAAGCGTTTTAAAATATCATCATACCATATCTTCCGTCCCGAAAGGGTTGAAATCCCCTTACTTTTTAATATGATTTTTTTAACGGGGTATTTGGTTATGATATTACCAATAGAGTTGCGCCCTTTAATGGCCAGCCCCGCGAAATCTTCATCAAACTGTAGCTTTTTAAGCTTAATATGCGGTTTTAACTGCACATTAACTATTTCGGCCTCGCCGTTGGGGTTTGCGCTAAAGTATAATACCCTGCTGCCTTTGCTGCCCTTGCTAAGGTCGTATTCCTTGTCGCGGGTAACGCCCACTACCGAAAAACGTTTGATAAAGCTTACCCCGCTTTGCCCGTCTTTATAGATCATGTTGTACACCGTGCGCTCATCGTTCTTTTTAAATACAGCGGCATGTATAATTTCTTTGCCCACAAAAACCTTGTCCTGCACCTTGGTGATGATGCATTTGCCATCCGTCCTGAAAACGATGATCTCATCAATATCCGAACAATCGCAAATAAATTCATCTTTCTTTAAGCCGGTACCTATAAACCCGTCATCGCGGTTAACGTACAATTTAACATTGGCAAGCGCTACCTGGGCGGCTTCAACACGATCAAAGGTACGCAGTTCGGTTTTACGCCCACGGTCCTTGCCATATCTGTCTTTTAGTTTCTGAAACCAGGCTATTGTATAATCAGTTAAATGTTTCAGGTGGTATTTTACTTCTTTTATTTCTGCTTCCAGTGATTTGATCTGTTCATCCGTCTTTTTCACATCAAAACGGGTGATGCTGCTCATTGGCTTATCAATAAGCTTCTTATAATCCTCAGGCAATATCTCGCGGTAAAACTGGGGGAAGAACGGCTCAAACAAACGGTTTAAAACCTCCAGCACCATTTCAAAATTGCCCGAACTTTCATAATCAGGGTGCTTGTACATCCCTTCCTGGATAAATATCCTGAGCAGGGAGTTGAAAAATATCTTTTCCATCAGCTCTTTCAGCTTAATTTCCAGTTCCATTTTAAGCAGCCTGCGGGTGTTGTGCGTACTTTCGGTAAGCATATCGTTCACGCTCATAAAGCGCGGCTTATCGTCCTGTATCACGCAGGTATTTGGTGATATGG
>DATCES010000344.1:0-3547 GCA_036509935.1 Mucilaginibacter sp. | reverse complement strand
GAATGGCATGGCCGAGTTTAAACATTTAAGCTATGCCTCCAGCCTGTGCGGTAAATGTACAGAGGTTTGCCCTGTTAAAATTGATATTCATAAAATGCTGCTGCTTAACCGCCGCGATGCAGTAAAAGAACACCTGGTAAGCACCGGCGAAAAATGGGGATGGGCTGCCTGGAAAAAAGGAATGTTGAGCCGTAGGTTTATGGATTTTTTCAGCGGTAAAACAAAGAATTTTTTTCTCAAAAAATTCTTCAAAAAAACCTGGGGCCATTTCAGGGAAATGCCAAAAGTAGCAGGTAAATCTTTTAGCCAAAGCTGGAAAGAGCGGAATGGCATCAAAGATTAATTCCGGTTAACATTGAGACAAAGAATGTTAAAAACAACTCCCGTGACATTACCCTGACCAAAATACCAAATCGGTCAAAAATTAAATATTTGTTAATCAATCGTTTGAATAATCGTGACATTGAGATGAAACGGCCGCACGTTTTGTGATGTTATTTTGCTTTGTATAACAAAATGCAACACATAAAATATCTCAATAATATGTACAAAATATTACCCATAGCGCTTCTCCTTCTGTTAAAGCTAAGCCCAGTAACAGGGCAGAGCAACTGGAAACTGAAGACCGAAAAAGAAGGGATCAAAATATTTACCAGCCAGGTTACCGATTCAAAAGTGAAAGCCATTAAGGTTGAATGTGATTTTAATGCAACCACATCGCAGTTTGTTGCCCTGGTAATGGATGTAAATACTTCACCTGATTGGGTGTACCACGTTAAATCCAGTAAACTGATAAAACAGGTTTCGCCGTCTGAACTTTATTATTACTCGGAAGTGAGCTTACCATGGCCCGTTGCCGACAGGGATTTTGTAGCCCATTTAACAGTTACCCAAAATCCTGATACTAAAGTAGTTACCATTGACGGCCCTGCTGTAACAGGCTTTATCCCGGTAAAAGAGGGCATCGTCAGGGTCAATGATTCTAAAGGGAAATGGACCATTACACCATCAGCCGGCGATCAGATAAAAGTTGAATATACCATCCATGTAGATCCCGGGGGTTCCCTGCCTTCATGGATGGTGAATATGTTTGCCACGGACGGGCCGCTCCAAATTTTCAGGAACATAAAATCCCAATTGCAAAAGCGGGCGTATAAAAATGCCGACATGGAGTTTGTTGCAAATTAATATCTCCAATAATTCCGTAACCGAGTTTTGCTTCTCAATTATGATTACCGTCATAGGCCTTAGCTTAATTTATCAATCAACCCACCTAAAACTATGCTTTTTGTTTCAACGATAGAACCTATTTACCTACCGCGTTTTGTTAAATTCATTATGCGTGGCGGCGAACTAAACATACCTGTTCTTTTTTGATTGGATTACCCTAACTACATCATCATGCAGTTGGCCATTGATAATGTCTTTCAGGTGCAGTTGTTTATCGGCATATTGTACATGGATGCGCCAACCTGAAATTTTATCAATATCGGCCCGGTAAATGGTTTGTTTTACGCCTACAACTTTGTGCAACCTGGTTTTAGGAAATTGGCGGGTTTTATGTGCGGTATTGTCTTCCAATTCGGCAAGCGCCTCTATGAATTTTATTTTTAAATCAGCGGAGGGAAGGTTTTTGTTTGCTTCGAAGATAACACCAAATTCATCGGGCAGTGTTTTAATTTCGGCCATATTACAAAAGCCCGAGTTTCCTGTATATATCCTCGCCCACTTCTCTATAAACTTTTTCAGCGCCTTTTTTGTCCACTATCCTGAAAAGGGTCAGCGAAACTTTTTCGAAAATAGGGTCATCATCAACGGCAGCAATAATGCGGTGGCCGTTATCCGCCCTGATAAGGAAAAGGGAACTGTCGAGGCCTCCTTTCAAATTAAATATATACGGGATAGAGGAGTTTTCTTTGAACGCGGTTTGTCCGTTAAGTAAGGATTGGGAAACAAGGTTTATCTGTTTCTTCACAACCTCTTTTTCAGAAGCAGATAAAAGCAGCATATCCCGGTTAAATGATTCTGTTATGTCAAACGCTAATTCCATTATATCAAAATTACAAACAATTTTCGACAGATTGATAAATAATCCGCACATCTGCACATCCTCACATTTGCACATTCATCAAGCCGCCTTCGAAATATACTTCACCAAACTCCTTTTAGCTACCGGCAACAGGGTTTGTTCAAGCGGGAAGGTAATATCGCTTTGCACATAGTAAACAGCCGGGTTGGGCAAATATTTATTCCGGCGGATCAGGTCGAGCTTTACAGCTTCGGGGGTTTTTGTGATGCTTTCTTCGTAGGTATCTAAAAAATTGATGTTGATGCCCCGGTATTTATCGTCCTTATTTTCAAATATGGTAATCTGGTATTCATAAATGCCGTGTGTTTTTTCCTTTCCGTTCCGCAGCGAAAAATAACCGTGGTAGGGCATTAGCGGTATTATGCCTACGGGGTCTATATTCAGGCGGCTCTCCACAAAATCATAAATTTCTTTGCCCGTTTGTATGGCCGGGTCCATTTTTTGCAGGGCGTACGTAATTATTTGTTCTATCTCTTTCATCGAGGTGTCGTCGTCAACTATTTTTTGGTAGGTAAGCTTTACGGCATCAATATCTGCCTCGGTTAAGCGCAGCGGAAAAGCATGCTGCAGCATGCTTTTATTTTTTTTGAAGTATAAAAGGTTATTGTAATGAAATATCAGGTCGGTAAGGTTTGGGTACAATTTGCTCTTATCAAAATAGCGGTTTATTTCCTGCAAATAATCAAGCAGGATATACTTTTTGTACTCAAAATCAATCGAACCTTCAATAAACCAGTTTATCCCTAATGATTTCATTTTTTTGCTTTGTTTTCAACAGCTTAAATTAAACAAAAAAGAGCAATTTTGCAATATGCCATTAGGAACACTTTTTTTAATACCCGTACCCCTTGCCGACGGGGCAGCTGTGAAATCTTTTACGCCGTATCTTGCTGATACCATAAACAGCATAAAAGAATATATTGTTGAAAACGAAAAAACGGCGCGAAAATTTTTAAAGGAAGCCGGGCTTAAAACCCCGCAAAGCGAATTACTGATACACGATTACAGCAAACACAGCCGTGATGCCGGAACTGCGTTTTTTTTTAAGGGGCTGCAGGCGAGTAAAGATGTAGGCCTGATGAGCGAGGCCGGATGCCCGGGGATTGCCGATCCGGGGGCCGAAATTGTGGAGAAAGCGCACCGCATGGGTATAAAGGTTGTGCCCTTGGTAGGGCCGAGTTCTATTTTACTGGCATTGATGGCATCGGGGTTTAACGGTCAAAGCTTTACCTTTCATGGTTACCTGCCAATTGATAAGGCAGAGCGCAGCAAAAGGATAAAGCAACTGGAAGGCCTGGCTGAGCAAAATGATCAAACGCAAATATTTATTGAAACGCCCTTCCGCAATAACCCGATGCTGGAAGAAATATTAAAAACTGCGCATCCTAAAACAAGGCTTTGCATTGCTGCCGACCTTACTTCGGCCAATGAGTTTATTCAGACCAAAACCATCGCCGA
>DATCES010000343.1:0-6245 GCA_036509935.1 Mucilaginibacter sp. | reverse complement strand
CCTTAGCCGCGTGAATTTTGCATTTATGACCACCAATGGCATTGCCAGCGTGGTTTTTGCTGTTTTCTTTTTGCTGGACAGGTACGTTACAACGCACGGATTGGCATTTGGCATTCATATTTAAGCGTTTTCTTATTTAGTAATTTGCTAACTGTCTGAACTCGAATTCATAGAATTTAAGAATTAATGGTATACTTATCGAAAAAGCAATTCCTCAACTTTAAATAAGTCAATTCTAAAAATTTTTAAATTCCAAAAATTCAAGTTCAGACAAAATAAATCCAAAATAATAAAATTATGCATACCATATTAGGGGCCGGCGGGGCAGTCGCCAATGCGCTTACCCGCGAACTTTCAAACCATAACGAAACCATTCGCCTGGTTAGTCGCAAGCCGATTGTTAGCGCTGACAAAAATATTACCTGGCGAAAAGCCGACCTGTTAAATTATGCGGAGGTGCTGGAAGCGGTAAAAGGCTCGGCCATGATTTATTTATGCGCGGGCCTGGTTTATGATAAAAATATCTGGAAAGCGCAGTGGCCTGTAATTATGCAAAATGTGATCAATGTGGCTAAGGAAAATCAGGCGAGGCTGATATTTTTTGATAATGTTTATTCCTATGGCCTTGTAAATGGCCCGATGAAAGAGGATACCCCCTATAACCCATGCAGTAAAAAAGGTGAAGTACGGGCCGGGATTGCAACTAAGCTGATGGATGAAGCAAAGGCCGGCAATATAAATGCCAGTATTGCCCGTGCGGCTGATTTTTATGGCACCGATAATTTATTGGGCTTTTTAGATATTATGGCGCTTGATAAATTCGCCAAAAAACAAAGGGCGCAATGGATAGGCAACCCTGGGAAGCTGCATAATTTCAGCTATATCCCTGATATGGGAAAAGGGATGTACCTGCTTGGCCAAAATCATGAAAGCGCTAACCAGGTATGGCATTTGCCTACTGCAGCGCCCTTAACCGGCAAACAATTTATTGAAATGGCCGCCGGTATTTATAAGGCCGGACCAAAATACTTTGCTATCAATAAATTTATGATGCAAGTATTCGGACTGTTTAACAAGCCAGTGGCCGAATTGGTAGAGATGTATTACCAATACGACCATGATTATATTTTCGATTCATCCAAATTTGAAAAGGCCTTTAACGTTAAACCTACAAGTTATAAAGAGGGGATAAAAGTATTGTCGGAGACGTTGTATAAGTCCGAAAGTCGGAAAAGTCAGTGAAGTCCGAAAGATAGCTATTGCTATGTGTTGCTGCCATTCAACTCAGACTATAATCTTAAAATAAATTTGTATTATTAATACTATAGTCGTAAATTTGATTTCATATTTAAGATTATAGTCTGATGAAAAACAAAAAACAACACTTACTGGTGGAACAGGCAGATCGGAAGCTAAGTGTTTTTAAACCGGCTGAAAATGTAATCATCCCTTCAAATGGCTGGTTAAATGCGGTAAGAGTGTCTTTAAATATGACCTTGCAGCAATTAGGTAGCCGGTTACATATTACTGCGCAAAGTGCAAAAGACATGGAGCTGCGTGAGGCGGCAGGTACAATTACCATTAACCGCTTGAGAGAAGCGGCGCAAGCTATGAACATGAAATTGGTTTACGGACTTATTCCTTTGGATGGCTCTATCGAAAAAATGATTGAAAAAAGAGCGATGACTTTGGCAAGGGAAATAGTTCTGAGGACATCGCAATCAATGAAGCTGGAGAATCAGGAAAATTCATCCGAAAGGATTGAAAAAGCTATAAAAGAAAAGTCAGGCGAAATAATAGACCTATTACCGAAGTATATATGGGAATAGATTTTGCGTATGAGGAAGGGCAAACCACTTTGGATGAAGAAGAAAAAGAGGGTTTGCTTATTTTTACCATCACAACAAGAGGCGAACTGGATGAATTCGAACAATTAAATATTCAAAAAGCGGTTGAATGGACATTGAAACGGAAATTCGGGAAAGAGAAAATATTATCCGAAGAATTTGTAAAAGAACTGCATAAAAGAATGTTTAATGAAGTATGGAAATGGGCAGGGACATTCAGAGACACGAATAAAAATATCGGGGTTGACCGTTTCCAGATCAGGGCAGAATTAAAAAAATTACTGGACGACACTAAATATTGGATAGAACATCAAACTTTTAAGCCGGATGAAATCGCCATCCGGTTTAAACACAAAATAGTTTCGATACATTGTTTTGCCAATGGCAACGGCCGGCATTCCAGGTTAATAGCAGATATTGTTATCAATCAACTTTTTGCCTTGCCGGTTTACTCCTGGGGCAGTAGTAAAGCGGATGAGGCCAGGAAAAGTTATTTAACAGCTATCAGAGCGGCAGACCAGGGTAATTACGGGTTGTTGATTGAGTTTGCGCGGAACTAAGGATGGGATAATGATGTTGTAGGAAGCGTTGTATAAGAAGTAGTCCGAAAGTCGGGAAAGTCAGTAAAGACCGAAAGATTAATTTCGTTAGGCATTGTCGCCGTATTCTATTCCAGTTAATCGGTCATCAATAAATTAATCTCTGTAGTGTTTATAAAGTTAGCAGTCGGGGACTTACGAAAAATTTAAAAAATTTTATAAGATAAATCGAAATGTGATTCAAAAACATCATTCCAACTTATTTTGTTAAGTTCGGGATCATTAGGATTAAAATATGCTAATTCAGTAGTAGCGTTTTGCTCCTTTTTTATAATTCTGTATCTTACGGGGCCGCCATTTGCGCCGTTTAGTTTATATAGAATCTCTTCAAAACAACGATATCCATTATAACCAGGACTCAAAAATTCTATTAATATAGAACCCATTTTATTGTTGATAGTAAAAAGTTGCTCCGAACCCACAATTAAATGCGGAACATTAGATTCATAGAGCGTTGGCGTTAGTTGCATCGAATATTGATCAATACATTTCTTTTGGTAAATTCTTTTTCCTGCTTCAATAACGAAGGGACAAGATCCAATGAAAGAATTATTCATGACTTTTATCAAAAGATTCGGTATTGAATTGTTAAAGCCGTTCTTAAATTCTAACTCGTAACTTCCATTCCCCATATTGACGATTTCTCCAATACAAAAAGCATTTCCACCAGTAATTTGATCATTAAGCTTTGTAGTAGTAGAAACGATCTTTTTAATTAATTTTTTTCCAGACGCATCAATTCCTTTGGCAATTTGTAATGAATTATTATCTAAACTTCTCCTTAAGGTATCTCTGGTTTGTTCAAGTACTAAATTTGTTTTATGCAATTCGGATGTATCTGCTTTTAGTCCATTAATAATCCTGTTAAAGTGCCCTTCCAATTTAACGGAATCAATTTTAGCTTGTTGATTATCATGATATTGAATAATACCCGTGGTCATAATTGTTGCAAAAAGAACTATTAACAATATTATCCACTCATACATAGTTATTTTATGTTCCCTTATTTTTATTTTACTTTTAGCGATTAAGGATTTTCCATAACTTTCTTTTCTGTTTTTATATATTGGAATGCCTCCTGTAATAAGCGTAAGGACTAAAAGAAAATATTTCATTTACTATCAAATATAGTTTAAGAATAGTTATTTCATTTTATTAAGTATTATACCCATACAGTACTCCCCCCAATCTGTCATTAATAAATTTAATTCCTTAATTGGTGGACTTAAATTCGATAGGCGCTTTTTTGTCAAAGAAAAAGTTTTTCCTTTCCAGCCAGCTTGTAAAATTTTCCTTTGTTCCAAAAACTTCGGTACCGTGTTTTATTAATTGAATCAATGTTTCTGATGGGATACCGTTTTCAGTCATAATAGTATAATGTTAAGTAAAAATACGCACATGTCACGGTAATTTTAATTATAATGACTTCGAAAGCAAATTGTTCACTATTTGTTTTGATAATCATCCGCACATCCGCACATTTGCACATCAGCAAATCAAACAACCATGATCCATAAAAAAACAAGGACATATATACCGGCAACACTCGAAATTAAATGGGAAAACCTGGAACCGCTTTATAAAGAATTGGTTGAACGCCCCATAAATTCAGTTGAAGAACTGGAACGCTGGCTGCACGACCGCAGCGAGCTGGAAGCCGCTTTGGAAGAAGATTTTGCCTGGCGGTATATCCGCATGACCTGTGATACTACAAATGAACAACTGCTGCAAAACTTTCAATATTTTGCTACGGAGATAGAACCTAAAACTGCCCCCTTCGGCAATGAGCTGAACAAGAAACTGGTTAACAGCGAGTGGGTCGATAAACTCGATCATGAAAAATATTTCATCTACCTGCGCGGCGTTAAAAAAGCGCTCGAGTTGTTCAGGGAGGAAAATATCCCTATTCAAACCGAGATACAGGTGGAGCAGCAAAAGTACCAATCTATCACCGGATCCATGTCAGTCCATATTGGCGATAAGGAATTTACTTTGGAGCAGGCTTCCGTATTTTTAAAAGATACCGATCGCGCCAAGCGACAAGAAGTTTGGGAAAAAATCACTGCCCGCCGTTTGCAGGATAAAGAGCAGCTTAATCAGCTTTTTGATTTGTTGCGCTCATTGAGGCACAAGGTGGCCCTTAATGCCGGATTTGAAAATTTCAGGGACTATATGTTCCAGGCATTGGGCCGTTTTGATTATACCCCGAAGGACTGCTATGCTTTTCATGAAGCGATTGAAAAAGAGATAGTGCCCATATTGCGCGAACATGCGAAAAAACGCAAGGTAGCCCTTGATGTAGGCACACTCAGGCCCTGGGATATGGATGTGGATATATCGGGCAAACCGGCATTAAAGCCGTTTAACAGTGGGGACGAACTGATTGAAAAATCCATCAAATGCTTCACAAATATTAATCCATATTTAGGCAGGCGGCTGGAGATTATGAAGGAAAACGGCCTGTTTGATGTGGAAAGCCGCAAAGGAAAAGCCCCGGGCGGCTATAATTACCCGCTATCAGAAACCGGCGCGCCTTTTATTTTCATGAACTCAGCCAATACCTTCCGCGACCTGACTACCATGGTACACGAAGGCGGCCATGCGGTGCATACTTTCCTTACTGCCGATCTGGAACTGAATGATTTTAAACATTGCCCTTCGGAAGTGGCTGAACTGGCCTCCATGTCGATGGAATTGATTTCGATGGATAACTGGGATGTTTATTTTGATAACGAAGAGGATTTAAAACGCGCTAAACGCGATCAGCTTTTTGATGTATTAAAAACCCTTCCCTGGGTAGCGGTTGTGGACCAGTTTCAACACTGGATATACACCAACCCAAATCATACCGATGCTGACCGTACTACGGCATGGATAGAAATATATGAACCTTTTGGCGCCGGGTTTGCTGACTGGAGCGGGCACCCGGAAGCAGAGGCTAACCTTTGGCAAAAACAACTGCATATTTTCGAAGTCCCTTTTTATTATATCGAATACGGCATGGCACAATTAGGCGCTATAGCGGTATGGAAAAATTATAAAGAAAATCCCGAAAAAGGCTTGCAGCAATATCTTGATGCCCTAAAACTTGGCTATACAAAAACCATTAAAGAAATTTACGAAACAGCAGGCATTAAATTTGATTTCAGCGCGCATTACGTAAAGGAACTGGCGGAGTTTGTAAAGGGGGAGATGGACAAGCTGTAACGATTTGTTTAGGTTGAGAATAATGAGGAAATAAAAATCAGGCAGGGCCTAAAAAACGAAACCCGAAAGCTTGAATTGCTTCAGAGGCTAACGGGAATAAGATAATACAAATGTAAAATAAGTTTTTCAAAATTGCAAGCATTTATAATTAATGAGATATGTAGACTTTGCTAACATTATAACTACCCATATAATGGGCAGGTATTTAACAGCATGTGCTGGCGATTCCAGAAAAGCGATGACTTTATATCGTAAGAATTTATTACTCTCACAGGAATTATTTACAATAATAGGATGTTTTGAGATTGCATTAAGAAATGCCATTAATGAGCATTATTTAAGCACATTGGGTAATGATTGGTTACAAAGTGCATCGGCAAGAGGGGGCATTTTTAATAATCATAATAGCAGGCTTACGAAAAATGCAATTGACGACGCTATAAACAAGCTCGGGCAAAATTACAATCACTCAAAATTGGTAGCTGAACTTGGTTTCGGCTTTTGGAGATATATGTTTGCCCCTCATCAATTTGCCGGCGCTGGGCGTACACTTTTACGGATATTCCCTTCAAAACCAACCAGTACACCAGCA
>DATCES010000342.1:0-5615 GCA_036509935.1 Mucilaginibacter sp. | reverse complement strand
GAACTGATCTGCACTTCTGAATAATCCTTATTTTCACGGTGTACCGTAGCGGCTTCATAAACCAGGTCCAATAGTGGTTTATGGTATATTCCGGCTATTTCTTCTTTTGTCCAGTTGTATCGTATTTCAGTCATCGCAAATTTTTTAAATGGCGCAATTAATTTTCTAAAAGCAATTGAACCTCTTGTTTTAATAGTGGTAAATGATTAATTATAATATTCCAAATTTGTATTGGTTGAATTTCATCGTAACTATGAATTATTTTATTTCGGGCATCTACCATTCGGCGCGCATCGGTAATTTTAATTTCCGGATAAATTTTAAGCAAATTATTAACAGCTTCTCCAATTATTTCAAGATTTCTTTCTACGGCTTGCTGAACCATTATATTCTGATCGAAATTTGAAAATACTTTTGAGCCGCCTATAAAGTTTTCAATATTTTCAATACAGCCCTGTATATCAAACAAATATTTTTTTATTTCACGCTGCATAGATCAACTGTTTCTTTTCATTGATATCTTCGATAAAATATGGATTTTTTAAGGAACTTTCAATCAACAGATCAATTTCCCTGTTAAATAAATCCCGTAAAGTATCATGCAAATTCCACCATATTTCTCCCTTTTCAAGGGGTTCTAAACCTTCTTCAAAATTGATGAGCAGGTCAATATCACTTTTGTCGTTAAATTTACCGCTTACAACCGAGCCAAATGCGTATGCGTTTTTTATTTTATGTTCCTTAAATATTTTTTTTACCAAAGGCAATTGAGCCTGTAATATTTGATGAACCATTGTAAAATATTTATTTGGGTCTTGTAATTATTTTCCAGTTTTCAACCCCAAAGGTATATTAAAAGCCTTATTATAGCTTAATGTTTCAGAATAAGTTTACTTGCAAACCATAGCGGAAGAAAAAATCCGGCACAATCTGTAAATGTAGTAATGATGATGGATGATGCCACAGCCGGGTCAATGCCCACCCGTTTTAATACTAAAGGGATTGATGCCCCCGTTAACCCTGCAACAACGAGGTTCCCTGTCATGGCCAAAAACAGCACCAGGCCAAGCTTCGGGTCGGCATCATAAAACAGGGCCACAAAAAAAACAATGAGGCCATTTGCGGCGCCATTTAAAAGCCCCACCAAAAACTCCTTTAAAACGGTATTGTATGACTGTTTATCGGTAAGGTTATTAAGCGAGATGCGCCGTACCGTTACAGCCAGGGCCTGTGTGGCGGCATTTCCGCCCATACCTGCAATAACAGTCATATAGGCCGCTATTATAGGTATCTGTTGTACAGTAGAATCGTAATGCCGGATAACGGAGGCCGCTAAATACGCAGTGCCCAGGTTAATAACCAGCCAGGGGAGGCGGCTTTTTACTGCATCCTTCCAGTTGCCGCTTAATTCTTCATCTTCTGATACACCCGAGAACTTTAAAATATCCTCAGTGCTTTCCCGCTCCATTACGTCAATAATGTCATCAACTGTAACCCTTCCCAACAGTTTCATGTTATCATCCACAACAGGTATTGTAGTTAAATTATATTGGGATATCAAATCGGCAACATCTTCCTGGTCAAGGTCGGCCTTCACAAAAACAAAATCGGTATTCACCAGGTCGCGCACACGGGCCTCCGCTTTTGCCTTCAATATTGATTTAATGGATAAAATCCCCTGCAAAATATCATGGTCATCAACAACATAAATGGTGTAAAACTCTTCCATTTCTTCAGATTGCCGGATGATCTCCTCCAGGGCATCCTTTTTATCAAGGTTTATATTTATCTTGATGATCTCCGGGTTCATCAGCCCGCCGGCGGTATCCTCGGCGTACTTCATCAGCGCCCGGATACTGTCGGCGTCTTCCTGGTCAAGGTCTTCTAATATTTCCTTCTGCTCATCTTCATCCAACTGCGAAATAATATCAGTCGCATCGTCATAATCAAGTTCTTCAACAATTTCCGATCGTTTTTCTGGATGAAGGTTGATAAGCAACTCCCCGGGACGATGTTCTTCGTCCATTTCGGAAATCACTTCGGATGCAATGTCAGTTGGAAGGATATTGATGATCCTTTCCTTCGCTTCCAGCGGAAGTTTTTCAAACAGCAAAGCAATCTCCGAAGCATGGTAATCTTTCAGAACAAGCTGTAATTCAGCATCATCACCTTCAAGCGCTTTTTCAATGCGCAGCAGATCGGATTTATCTATTTCAAAAGATTGCATGTGCGACTAAAATACATTTAATTACTTCAAAAATTCAAATTAAAAACCTACTTTTGCCCGAAATATAAGGCGTAGTTTTAAGCTGCGCAAATTAGAAACATTAAAATGGACGCAGGCCCGAGTTATAGTTATCAGCATGACCTTAAATATGCCAACCTGGATACCAGGAAAGGCAAACAGCTATGTTTGGTACAAAAATGCCATCTTCTGCTTTGCACTTCCATCAGCTAAACCCCAAAAAGCTGCCCGGATAATCCGTGCCATTAATTTTACTGTATTTCTATCTTTTAAAAAGCACCTCTTTCTATATTTTAGCTATCATTTTCATTGTGCCATCAGTGGTCCCGGCTGAATGCCTTTTTTGGAAAAACAAAACACAGCAGAAACTTAATACAATGTTAATATAAGTCGTTACTGACTTTGTTATTGCTTGTCAAAATTTGCGCTTGGTTTAATTGATCTTTCAAAAAACCACTTTCAATTATTATTGAGGCCCCTTTTTAAAAAGGACCACTTATTTTAAAAATTATAAAAGGAGGACAAAATTATGCCAACTACTATAAAAGAAAAAATAAAAAAGTACAGCTTTATACAGCGGGGCAACGGACATAGCCCGCAGGAGTTTGATAAGGCCTCCATTACCAAACTTAAAAATATAGCTGTTTGCAGTAGTAGTAAATCCCTCGTTTTGTTAGAAAGCAACATCAATGGTTTGTCGGAAGATGAGGCAAACGACCGTTTAGAAATATTTGGGTTTAATGAAGTGGTGCATGAAAAAGCGCCGAAGTGGTATATCCAGTTTTTACAGGCCTTTGTAAATCCGTTTATAGCGGTTCTATTTATTTTGGCTATTGTTTCGCTTGTTACCGATGTTATAATACATACCCCGGGCGACAGGGATTATACTACCGTAATGGTTATTGGCACAATGGTTATACTAAGCGTTATGCTGCGTTTTATACAGGAGTTTAGAAGTAACCGGGCGGCAGAAAAATTAAAGTCGATGGTAAAGACGACAGCTACGGTTGTCAGGGTTGAAGGGAAAGAAGAGACCGACATCAAAAAATTAGTTCCGGGGGATATTATACTGCTTTCGGCCGGGGATATGATCCCTGCAGACGTGCGCATCCTGCAATCGAAAGACTTATTTGTAAGCCAGTCGATGCTGACAGGCGAAGCCCTCCCGGTTGAAAAAGCAGGTTATGCCATAGCAGGTGCGGCCAAACAATCACCATTGGAGTTAAATAATATTTGCTTCATGGGTACCAACGTAGTAAGCGGAACGGCAATGGCCACCGTTGTAAACACTGGTGACGATACTTATTTTGGTTCGCTGTCAAAATCGCTGACAGGCAAACGCGCAGAAACAAGTTTTGATAAAGGCGTGAACAGCGTAAGCTGGCTGTTGATACGTTTTATGCTGGTTATGGTGCCATTGGTTTTTTTAATTAATGGGTTTACCAAACACGATTGGCTGCAGGCCCTGTTGTTTGGCATCTCTATAGCCGTTGGCCTTACGCCCGAAATGCTGCCTATGATAGTTACCGCAAATTTAGCCAAGGGGGCGGTAAGCATGTCCAAACGAAAAGTAGTGGTTAAACGCTTAAACGCAATCCAGAATATTGGCGCCATGGATATTCTTTGTACCGATAAAACAGGTACGCTTACCATGGATAAGATTGTTTTGGAACGCCACCTGAACGTTTACGGATTAGAAGACAATGAGGTAATGAAATGGGCCTACCTCAACAGTTTTCATCAAACAGGGTTAAAGAATTTATTGGATGTTGCCGTACTTGAACATGTTAATGTTCATAGCTGCATAAAAGAAGGGGAAACATACGAGAAAATTGATGAGATACCGTTTGATTTTCAGCGCCGGAGGATGTCAGTAATTTTGGAAGGGCCGAACCACAAACACCTCCTGATTTGTAAAGGGGCCGTAGAAGAAGTATTGGACCTTTGCAGCCATGCCTTTGATCCGGGTGAAGATAACAGCCTGGAAATTGAAAAGGACGATTTTATCCCGATGGACAATAAAATGCGCGAAACTGTGCTGAAAAAATCCAGGCAGCTAAATGAAGAAGGATTGAGGGTATTGCTTGTTGCAGTAAAAGAATATGATGAAAGGCCCCTAACCTATAGCAAGGCTGATGAAAGCGACATGATACTGACAGGCTTTATCGGCTTTTTAGATCCTGCAAAACCATCTGCCAGCCTTGCTATCAGCGCGCTGCACAAATTAGGCGTAACAATCAAGGTGCTTACCGGTGATAATGAGGTGGTAACTAAAAAAATATGTAAAGATGTGGGTATCCCCTTCACTAATATTTTATTAGGGCGCGACCTGGAAACAATGACTGATGAGGCGCTTACCAGCCAAATTGCTGAGGTGAGTATCCTGGCCAAATTAAGCCCTGTTCAAAAATCAAGGGTGGTAAAAATTTTACAGGCTAAGGGGCATACCGTTGGTTTTATGGGCGATGGTATTAACGATGCCGCCGCCCTCCGCGACGCGGATGTGGGTATTTCGGTTGATACAGCGGTGGATATCGCCAAAGAAAGCGCAGATATCATCTTGCTTGAAAAAGACCTGATGGTGTTGCGCAAAGGTGTTATTTATGGTCGCCGCACATTTGGCAACATTATAAAATACATCAAAATGACGGCAAGCAGCAATTTTGGCAATATGTTCAGCATGCTTGGCGCCAGCGCGCTGCTCCCTTTTTTGCCAATGCTGCCTATACAAATCCTGATCAATAATTTGCTGTACGATATTTCGCAAATATCTATTCCCTGGGATACCATGGATGAAGATTATATTGAAAAACCCCGTAAATGGGATGCAGGCGGCATAGGTAAATTTATGTTATATGTTGGCCCCATAAGCTCCATATTTGACTACGCTACTTTTGCCGTACTATGGTTCTTGTTTAAGGCCAACTCGCCGCAGCACCAGGGATTTTTTCAAACAGGGTGGTTTATCGAAAGTTTGCTTTCACAAACCCTGATTATACACATGATACGTACCCGCAAAATACCATTTATACAAAGCTGGGCTACAGCGCCTGTAATAGCATTAACAACAGTAATTATGGCCATTGGCATATTCCTGCCATTCTCGCCTTTGGCGGCGGCATTTAAATTGCAACCAATGCCATTTATGTTTTTCCCCTGGCTGATTGCAATATTGGTTGCTTACTGCTTTTTAACCCAATTGGTAAAAACCTGGTTTATTAATAAGTTCCATCAGTGGCTGTAAAATGTTAATTTTCGTAGAGGCGCAATACTTTGCACCTCTACGAAGTAGAATCGTACTTAACAACAATATTCAGCTTATTGAACTTCGCTAAGGTTTGATTTACCTGCGTTTTCCTGATGGAAACCT
>DATCES010000341.1:0-7630 GCA_036509935.1 Mucilaginibacter sp. | reverse complement strand
AGCGCTTACGATTTTTACACCAAAAAGCTCGGCTTTAAAGTGATAACAGATGTGCCCATGCCGGGTAAAGATGTCCGTTGGCTTACCGTTGCCCCGGCCGATCAGCCTGGTTTCGAAATAAACTTAACGCCGATAGAACATGGCATGTGGTACTCAAAAGAAACCGCCGATGCTTTGCGTGAAATGGTAAAGAAAGGAACTTTTGGCGTTGGCGTTTTTACCTGCAATGACATCTTTGCAACATACGAAGAACTAAAAGCAAAAGGTGTTGAATTTACTAAAGCGCATACAAAAATTTTTTACGGTACTGAAGCATTATTTAAAGACGATTCAGGCAATTGGTTTTCGCTCGCACAGCTTGTTTAAAGATATTACGCGGAACTCAGGTTATACCAATGTGATTTCAAAAATTATCAAGAAATATGAAAATAATATTTGATAAAACAACCCGGGATGAGCTTGTTGCCAGGATCAATACGCTTGACGAAAACAGCAAGGCGCAATGGGGCAAGATGAACATTTACCAGATGCTGAAACATTGTACACTGGCCGAAGAAATGTATTTGGGTAAGAAAAAATACAGCCGGGTATTTCTTGGCCGGATTATTGGCCAAATGGCTTTGAGGAATTTACTGAAATATGAGCGGCCGATGGGTCGGAATGCGCCTACCAGCTCTCATTTTATTGTGAGCGAAAATAATGGCGATATTGTTGCTGAAAGAAAGAAATGGATTGCGCTACTTGAAGAATATGGGCATTTTTCGAACCCGGAACTGGTGCATTGGTTTTTTGGAAAAATGACAAAAGAGCAAATAGGGTATTTTGTTTACAAACATACCGATCACCACCTGCGGCAATTTAATAGTTAGCTGATTAATCACAGATTTTAGCTGATTTTTATGATTACACTGATCCTGTCGCTCAATTAATGGGTGACCACAAATTTTTTAATCTGCGAAATCATAAAAATCAGATAGCATCTGTGATTCAGAATCTTTCCTTTAAAAACTTCCCGGTATAAGAATCCTTTTCCTTTATCAAATCCTCGGGCACGCCTTCAAAAATAACCTTGCCGCCATTATCGCCGCCTTCGGGGCCGATGTCGATCACCCAGTCGGCGCATTTTATTACATCCATGTTATGCTCAATAACAATAATGGTATTGCCCTGGTCCAGCAGCGCATCGAATGATTTGAGGAGTTTTTTAATATCCGCGAAATGTAAGCCGGTTGTGGGTTCATCAAAAATAAAGAGGGTTTTATGGGTATTGTTCCCCTTTACCAGGAAAGATGCCAGTTTGATGCGCTGCGCTTCGCCGCCGGATAATGTGTTGGACGATTGCCCCAATTGCACATAACCTAAACCAACATCCATCAAAGGTTTTATTTTGCTGATGATCTTCGGTTCTTTGTAAAAAAACTCCAGGGCTTCTTCAATGGTCATGCCTAATACTTCCGATACATTTTTATCGTGATAGGTAACATCAAGGATATGCTGTTTAAAACGTTTGCCGCCGCAGGCTTCGCAGGTCAGGAAAATATCGGCCATAAACTGCATTTCTATCTTCACTTCGCCTTCGCCCTGGCAAACATCGCAGCGCCCGCCCTCTACATTAAAAGAAAATGCCGAAGGCTTTAACCCGGCCGCTTTTGAAACCGGCTGTGCAGCGTAAAGGTTGCGTATCTCGTCCCATGCCTTTACATAAGTAACGGGGTTTGAGCGTGAGGAACGGCCTATCGGGTTTTGATCCACCAGTTCAACCTGCTCTATTTTTTGATAGTCGCCGTCAATACTATCGTATTGCCCTGTTTGTTCTGCATTATAATTTCCAAGCGTTTTTTGCAGCGCCGGGGCCAATATGCGCTTTACCAAACTTGTTTTGCCCGAGCCGGAAACGCCTGTTACCACTGTAAGTACCCCCAACGGGAATTTGGCGCTTACCTGTTTCAGGTTGTTTTCACGCGCACCTTTTATCTCAATAAAATCATTCCACTTTCGCCGTGTTTTAGGGATTGCTATTTCTTCTTTACCGCTTAAATACCTTCCCGTAAGGCTGTTTTCATCCTTTATAATATCGGCATACGTGCCGGTAAACATCAGGTTGCCGCCGTGCGTGCCTGCTTCGGGGCCAATATCAATAATATGATCTGCGGCCTTCATAATTTCTTCTTCATGCTCAACCACTAATACCGTATTGCCAACGTCCCGCAGTGATTTCAACACACCGATCAAACGCTGGGTATCACGCGGGTGAAGGCCTATGCTGGGTTCATCCAGCACATAAACAGAGCCCACCAAACTGCTGCCTAACGAGGTAGCTAAATTAATCCGCTGCGATTCGCCGCCGGATAAGGTATTTGATAAACGGTTAAGCGTTAAATAACTTAAACCAACATCATTTAAAAAAGATAGCCGGTTGGTAATCTCCATCAGCAAACGCTTGCCAACTTTAGTATCGGTTTCGTTAAGTTCGATAGTTTTAAAAAAGCCGAGCGACCCTTCCAATGGCATTAAAACCACGTCGGTAATTGATTTGCCGTTTATTTTAACATAAGATGCATCCTGCCTTAACCTGCTCCCTTTACATTCAGGGCAGGTGGTTTTCCCGCGGTAGCGGGATAACATCACCCGGTACTGTATTTTATAGGTTTGTTCTTCCAGTTCCTTAAAAAAATCATCAAGGCCGCGGAAGTATTTATTGCCCGTCCAAAGTAGTTTTTGTTCTTTTTCCGTCAAAAAGTTGTATTGCCTGTGTATGGGGAAATCAAACTTTAAGGCGTTTTTTACCAGCACATCGTTCCACTCGCGCATTTTTTCGCCGCGCCAGGGGGCTATCGCGCCCTCGTAAATGCTTTTGCTTTTATCCGGAATTACAAGGTCTTCATCAATGCCAATCACTTTGCCATAGCCTTCGCATTTTTTGCAGGCGCCGTAGGGGTTGTTGAAGCTGAAAAAGTTTGGCGTTGGCTCTTCAAAGCGGATACCATCCAACTCAAACCTGTCGCAAAAAAAGCGTTCCTGCTCGCCGCTTTCTAAAGTCCTCCCGCTAACCAGCGGGGAGGATTTAGGAGGGGCTTCATCAGGCACTTTAAAACGCACGTAACAATCGCCTTTACCTTCAAAAAAAGCGGTCTGTACCGAATCGCCTAAACGGCTTATAGTTTCATCTTCATCATTTTTTGAGATACGGTCGATCACGATGCGTACCGGGTGGTGAGTGGTGAGTGGTGAGTGGTGAGTGGTAGTAGTAGCAGTAGCAGTAGCAGCGGCAGTAGCATTGGCAGGTCCTTCCTTCTTCTTTCTGCTTTCCGCTTTCTGCTTTCCGCTTTCGCCTTTCGCCTTTAACCTTTCGCCTTTAACCTCACTTACCAGCCACGATCCATCATCAACTATGCCCGTATCCTCCAGCAAGTCTTCAATTTTTGATAATTTCCCCCTGAACTCTACACGTACAAACCCTTTTTGCATCAATACAGCAAGCTCTTCCTTTAAACTGCGGTTATTGTGCGGATACAAAGGGCACAGTACGGTTACCTGTGTTTCGGAGGGGAGCGCCATGATGAAGTTGATGACATCGGTAACCGAATCTTTTTTAACAATTCCGCCGGAGATAGGCGAAACAGTTTTGCCGATACGCGAAAAAAGCAGCTTAAGGTAATCGTATATCTCGGTTGAAGTACCAACGGTTGAGCGCGGGTTGGAGGTGATTACCTTTTGTTCAATAGCTATGGCAGGGGCTATGCCTTTTATATAATCAACATCGGGTTTATTCATCCGCCCCAAAAACTGCCGGGCATAAGAAGACAGGCTCTCTACATACCTCCGCTGGCCCTCGGCATACAAAGTATCAAATGCGAGCGAGGATTTACCCGAACCCGACATGCCGGTAATAACCACCAGTTTGTTTTTGGGTATGGCCACATCCATGTTTTTCAGGTTGTGTACACGGGCCCCTTTTATTATGATATGATGCTGCGGATCTTTTTCTGCTTCGGCCATTGAGTTCATAGTTCATGGTTCATAGTTCATAGTAGGAAAGCCAAACTATGAGCCCAAGCTGTATATGCTTTTGCGGGCAGTAAATAGTCCTTGATTTGCTATGAACCATGAACTATGAACCATGAACCGTTCCAAACCGCAAAAATCCTAAAATATTTAGCAGAATCCAAATGAGTTTGAGAAATGTATTGGTTAAGCATTAATTTGTTAAAGAGGTTGCATTTGGCTGACCATTAACACGATTTATAAGATTTAAGGGGAACGACAGTGCCAATGAAATAAAGGCAGCGAAATCCGTTTATCAGTTTAAATCTGTAATCCGGCCAACGACAAGATTGCTGTTGTATTGTAAAAAATATTGTTAAATAATGTTAAATCGTGCCTTTTTGGATTACAGAACCAAAATAATATTTGTTTTTTACATGATAATTTGCTTTATTTGGATTAACAAATTACTTCACCCCAACAACCACGCTATAGATAAAACTCTACTTTAAATTTTTTGTTAATTAAGTTTAGTGGTTTTTCTATGGATTTTCAATTGAAAAGTGATCAGGATTTAATCCATCTCTATATTTCAGGTGATGAAGCAGGGTTGGTGGAACTGATACGGCGGTATCAATCTAAAATTTACACGTCCATTTATTTGCTTGTAAAAGATGAATATTTGGCAGAAGACATTTTCCAGGATACTTTTATTAAGGTTATTAATACCTTAAGAGCTGGTAAGTATAACGAAGAAGGCAAGTTTTTGCCCTGGGTAACCCGTATAGCCCATAATTTGGTGATCGATCATTTCCGTCGTGAAAAACGCGCCCCGATGATCAGCAATGGCGATGACTTTGACATTTTTGAGGTTTTAGGCAATTATGATGAAAGTACCGAAGACCGGATGGTACGCGAACAAACGTACAGGGACCTTAAAACATTGATCCATTTACTGCCTGCCGAACAAAAAGAGGTATTGATAATGCGCCATTTTGGCGACATGAGCTTTAAAGAAATAGCCGATATTACCGATGTAAGCATAAATACAGCACTTGGCCGTATGCGGTACGCCCTCAATAACCTGCGTAAAATGATGCTGAGTAAGGAAATGAGCCTAAAGAATTAGATTAGTCCGAAAGTCCGAAAAGTCAGTAAAGTCCGAAAGTATTTGAGCGGTATATTACCATTTGAAGCTTCTTTCGGACTTTACTGACTTTCGGACTTTTCCGACTTTAAAAAAAATTTCATTAAAATTTCATCTTGATAAAATATTCTAATTAAGCTTTCGTTTAGTAGCTATAAACCAAAGTATAACAAAGAAAGCTTATGGATGAAACGTTTACAACTACTTTAAATTTACTTGCTAACAAAGCCAGGGTGAATGAGGAATTGCAGGAGAATCTGGAAGGCGATGAGTTAATGTTTTATCATTCACTTCGCGCTGATTTGGATCTTTTGAAGAAAACCCCGAAACTTCAAACTATCCACCATATACTCGATCATTCAAAAAGTTTTCGTTAACGGTATTTCTACCTAACTGGTTCGCAGTTCATCGTTGTTTAGTTTAAACAATTGATGAATTGTGAACCTTTCCATTTTATTTGGTCATTGTGTCATTAGTCATTGGTGTTTTGAAAATAAAATAATCCTCGATTGTTTTGTATGCGGTATTTATTGGTGATTATTGTTGATAAATGTGCGAATACCAATAACCGGTTATACTAATGACACAATGACCAATGACTCAATGACCAAACCCGAACGCTACAAACATTTTGTTGAATATTTTTCCAAACATCAGCCTGATGCGGCAACCGAATTGCATTACAGCAATCCGTATGAGCTATTGGTTGCAGTGATACTTTCTGCCCAGTGTACTGATAAACGCATCAACCAGGTGACACCGGCTTTATTTAGGCAATTTCCGGCCCCGCAAACTTTGGCTGCATCAAGCCCTGGTGAAGTTTTTAATTATATCCGCAGTGTTAGTTACCCTAACAATAAGGCCAAACATTTGGTGGGCATGGCTAAAATGCTGGTGGAAGTTTTTAACGGAGAAGTGCCTTCGGGGATAGATGACCTGCAAAAACTGCCGGGCGTGGGCCGCAAAACGGCAAATGTTATCGCATCGGTAGTGTTTGATGAGCAGGCGATAGCTGTTGATACCCATGTTTTCAGGGTGGCAAACCGCATTGGTTTAACCACAAATGCCCGCACGCCGCTTGCTGTTGAAAAGCAATTGATGAAAAACCTGCCAAAAGATGCCCCCAGGATTGCACACCACTGGCTCATATTGCATGGCCGTTATATTTGCATGGCCCGCAACCCGAAATGCGAAATTTGCCCCATTAGCTGGTTTTGCAAATATTATGAACAAAACAATACCGGCACCGCTTTAAAGAAAGCTGAAGCATTAAAAGCCAGGAAAACCAAAAACCTTAAAAAGAAAAATGCTTTAAATAAAATAAGCCGGGAGCTTAAGAAGAGAAGTGTGGATAAAGATATTTGAATGAGTTGTTGATTGAGTTGATTAAGTTAATTAAGTTAGCAGTGTTGTTTAAATCTCGTTTAGTGAAGCAAGTCGCAAAATAACTTAATCAACTTAATAAAACCAGGCACTTAATAAACCAATTAAATTACTAATAATATTAGTAATTATCAAAAATACTTTTTACATTTGTTTTCACAATTTTTAAAATGAGCAGCGCAGATAAATTAAAGGCATTGCAGCTTACCTTGGATAAGCTGGAAAAATCATACGGAAAAGGTACCATCATGAAACTTGGCGATACCGCTATTGAGGCTATCGAAGTTATATCAACAGGGTCTATCGGCCTCGATATTGCTTTGGGGGTTGGTGGTTTGCCAAAAGGCCGGGTTATTGAAATATACGGCCCTGAATCATCAGGTAAAACTACACTCGCTATACATGCCATTGCAGAAGCACAGAAAAAAGGCGGTATTGCTGCTTTTATCGATGCTGAGCATGCTTTCGACCGCTTTTACGCTCAAAAATTAGGTGTTGATGTGGAGAACCTGCTGATTTCCCAGCCCGACAACGGCGAGCAGGCGCTTGAAATTGCTGATAACCTGATACGCTCGGGCGCTATTGATATTTTAGTGATCGACTCTGTTGCCGCACTCGTACCCAAAGCCGAAATAGAAGGCGAAATGGGCGACTCGAAAATGGGCTTGCAGGCGCGCTTAATGTCGCAGGCATTGCGCAAGCTAACAGGTACTATCAGTAAAACAGGGTGCTGCTGTATATTTATCAACCAGCTGCGCGAGAAAATTGGCGTGATGTTTGGCAACCCCGAAACAACTACCGGCGGTAATGCGCTTAAATTTTACGCCTCTGTACGATTGGATATACGCCGCATTTCGCAAATAAAGGACAGCGATGAGGTATCGGGTAACCGGGTGAAGGTGAAGATAGTAAAAAATAAGGTTGCCCCTCCGTTCCGTATCGCCGAGTTTGACATTATGTTTGGCGAAGGGATCTCCAAATCAGGCGAGATTATTGACCTGGGCGTGGAGCATAACATCATAAAAAAAGCAGGTTCATGGTTCAGTTATGGCGAAACACGCCTGGGCCAGGGCCGCGATGCCGTTAAACAACTGATACAGGATAACCCCGAACTGA
>DATCES010000340.1:0-3237 GCA_036509935.1 Mucilaginibacter sp. | reverse complement strand
AAATATGAAGTCGTAACTATAACCAACATTGGTAAACCGGGTACTCAGGCATACCTTTCAGCAGATGCTAAACCGGGAAGCACCAATATTAAAGTATCTTCTGTTGCTAATATTTCAGTCGGTGATCAAATCCGACTAGATATTGATAGCAAGGGACACGGCATTGAAACTGTTACAGTAACCAAAGTTGGCACAGCATCCTCACGCGGACCGGGTAATGGCCCGCTTAAAGTTAATGAAGATGCCGGAACAGGCCTTGACCTTTCAGCGCCGCTTAAATACAATCACGCTTCAAACATGCCTTTCGGCGTTAAGGGGACAGGTATCAGCTTTGAGCCCGCCAGCGCCTTCCCACATTCCAGCAACGAACCGGTATTGGCGCTCAACAACGTCATTACTTTAGACCGCCCGCTGGCCAACAACCAGAGTATAAACGCGGTGGTCTATGATGCCAAAGTAAAAACCGCCGGATACCAGGAAACAAAACTACCTGATCAATGGTTTGGCGGGCCTGCATTGGGAAATTCCGGGAGCATGAGCATCCGCGACGCGGCGGGAAACGTGGTTGATGGCCTCAATTACGGCGGAGTTGTTGATCCCTGGTTAGCTGAAGGCTACCAGGCAAAATCAGGATCTGGCGAAAGCGGTAATTCGGTTTCTTCGCCGTCGTCAGGCGGTGGTTTCAGGTTTAGCAATGCTGCGCCAACCACTCAGCCTAACAGAAGCGCGGGCCGTTTCCCGGACGGTTTTGACAGCGAAGATAATCGTAACGACTTTATGCTACAAAACAGCATCGGCATGGTGTTGCCTTCAGCACCAGGGGCCACCAATGTGAAAGTTGCCAGCGTGGCGGGCTTTAGTGCTGATCAGCAGGTGATAATAGGCTCAGGCGCTAACATTGAAACTGTAGTTATAAGTTCAGTAGGCACACAGGGTGGCACGACCTTATCAGCTGCTACCGTTCCCGGCGCTACCGTTTTGCCGGTAGTCGGCGCAGCAGGCTTTGAAACCGGACAAACCATTGCCATTGGCAGCGGTGCTGACAGCGAAACTGCAACTATTACTTCGGTTACACTTGTCCGTCGTGGCTTTGGGGGCAACCGTGCGCCGCAACCGGAATTAATTACGGTTACTGCTCCGCTTAAAAATGCACATGCGACTAATGTTGAGGTAGCCGGTAGCGGATTAACATTTAACCGGCCTTTAAACAAAACGCACGCTATAGGCACGCAGATAGCTAATTATTTGCCTACTCCGGGCGCGCCAAACCGATACGCGAAACGCTGATAAGGCGATAGTATTTACCCCGCTAACCGGTAATGAATTTGGCATATTGGTACAAACGTTGTAAATTTACTAAATCAAACAAATTGATAATATGGACAAAAACAAAGACCTCCCGGAGTTAGTAAGTGAAATGCTCATTAAGCAGGACAGGACAAATGAAATTCTTGAGGAATTTATGGCAGTTTCTGTTAAACAATGGGAGCAACAGGCAAAATTTAATGAGCGTTTTTTTGAAAAATTAGAAAAGATTGAAAATATACTTGATAAACTCACCCTATTGGAAGACCGTGTTAAACACCTGGAAAGCCTGGAAGATCGCGTGTCAAAAATCGAAAAATTATTAAGGGCATCGTAAATAAAAAATTGTTCTGTTTTTTTAGAAATAACCCTGGTAAAACATATTTGCCAACCCGCTAATTGTTTATTAATTTACGGGACTTGTTTATTTTCATAAGATTATAGACTACCAAATTATGAGCAGAAAGAGAAATGGAAAAACAGAATTTGTACAATGGTTCGGACCGGTTCTTGATGCCTTGAGGGCTTTAGATGGTTCGGCTAAACATAGGGACATCACGCAGTGGATCGGTATACATTTAAACATACCTGATGAAGTGCTTAATGAACGATACGAGAAATCAGGGGTTTTAAAATTTCAAAACCAAATTGCCTGGGCGCGACAATATTATTATAAATTCAATACCTTAGTATCACTCAAACTCAATCTCACATGAAACGTTTCCTGTTGTTTGCATTGGTGTTGCTGCTTGCGGCATGTGGTCGTCCCAAAACTGATAACAATATCATCACTATAGGTAAGATCGACAGCCTCCACTCGCATATCCTGGGCGAGGAAAGGAAAATATGGATATACCTGCCGGAAGGAGCGAAGGATACCAGCAAGCGTTTCCCCGTGATATACCTGCTCGACGGCGATGGGAATTTTGCAACGGTAGTAGGAATTGCCAGGCATTTGACCGGAAGTTTAACCGGCCCGGAGGTGATCATCGTCGGCATTCCAAATACCGATCGTATGCGTGACCTTACGCCAACCCACTCCCTGCTGGACCAATGGGGGCATCAGGACCCAAGCTTAAAAACGTCGGGCGGGGGTGAAAAATTTACTGCTTTTATTCAAAAAGAACTCATGCCGGCCATCGATTCACTTTACCCTGTGGCGCCTTTCAGAATGCTCATAGGGCATTCTTTGGGAGGTTTGACAGTAATGAACATCGCTATTAATCACCCTGACATGTTTAACTCCTACATAGCGATAGATCCGACCATGGTGTGGGACAAACAAAAATTGCTGAAGCAGGCGCATGACGTTTTCAGGCAGAAGAATTATAACGGCAAATCCTTATACCTGGGTATCGCCAATACTATGCCCGATGGAATGGACACCCTGCAGGTACGTTCCGATACAAACCCGGGGTCGTCACATATCCGTTCCTTATTACAGTTAAAGGATATCCTGCAGAGGGATGATAAAATCGATGGGTTGAATTTTAGCTATGCCTATTATAAAAATGATGATCATGGCTCGGTGGCGCTGATCACCGAATATGATGGCTTGCGTTTCATCTTCAGTTTTTATAAAATGCCGGCCCGGTTCAATCCCGAAATATACGATCCTAAAAACAATGCCGACCTTGCTGCGGATCTCACTGCTTATTATGACAATATATCTAAGCACATGGGCTACACCGTTTTGCCTCCAAAAGATGAAATGAACGGCTTGGCGCACTACCTGATACAGGACAAACAATCCAAAAAGGCTTATTCAATTTTCGCTATGAATCTTAAGAATTATCCTAAAGACCAAAGTACGTATGACGGTATGGGCGATTATTATGCCTCTCAAAAAGAAAAAGTTAATGCTATCGGGTACTACGAGAAAGCACAGGCCATAAAAGATGACCCTAAAACTAAAAAGAAGCTCGATTCTTT
>DATCES010000339.1:0-3276 GCA_036509935.1 Mucilaginibacter sp. | reverse complement strand
TGTGTAAACGGGTACCGCTTAAAAGAAAGGCTGCCTGCAAACGCCGGGGAATTTACTGTTCAGTTAGGAAAAGCTGAGATTTTAAAACAGGGGACTGATATTACAGTAATATCATACGGTTCAACTTTACGTATTGTAATGGAGGCTGCAAAAGAGCTGGAAAAATTAGGGATTAGCACTGAGGTAATTGACCCGCAAACCTTATATCCTTTTGATACAGAAAATATTTGCAGAAATTCATTAAAGAAAACAAATAAGTTACTGATAGTTGATGAAGATCTACCAGGGGCAGCATCGGCATATATTTTACAAAGGGTTTTGGAAGCCCAAAATGGTTATTATTCGCTGGATGCCCAGCCGAGGACGCTTTGTTCCAAAGAACACAGGCCGCCTTATGGCTCTGATGGCGATTACTTCAGCAAGCCTTCATTAGACGATATTATTGAAACAGTTTATAGTTTAATGAACGAAAGCAATCCTCATAAATACCCGGCTATTTATTGAAGAAAAAATTAGTTTGATCAAACATACTAATTAACCTTTTTTGTAGTTTATCCGTATACATCATAAAGTTAAAAAAATCATAAATATTTATTTTTATGACATAAATTATACTATAAGATATACATTTTAATTAAAAATTTATATCTTTGCATTAGTAGCAAAAAATTAGTACCCTAATTCTATTTTTTTGTGAGAATTGACGACTATTTAAAAAATTGATTAAACCCTGGATTAACAATGAAAAAACACTTTGGTGGCTTGGTATGCGTGTTATTTATAATTTCGACCACACTGAGCAGTTGGAAACCGGCAAACGTAATACGGGCCGGTATTGCGGCAACTAAGCCTTTTACTTCCCGCGAATTACTTGAAAAATATGTTGACAATATTTATGAATCAGCGCACCTGCAGGAATCAGGATTAGCGGTGAATGTATTTAAAAAAGCATTAACAGGTTTTATCAACTTAAAAATATTCAATAAATTACCTCAAACCAGTTCAATTATTACAGTGATTGATTATTCCAAATCAAGCACGGTGAAAAGGATGTGGATAATTGACGTGGCCAATAAGGCATTAGTTTTACACACCTGGGTAGCACATGGCAACGGTAGCGGCAAACAAGTGGCAACCCGTTTTTCGGACAAGATGAATTCGTTTAAAAGTAGTTTAGGTTTTTATTTGACTGATAGGGTTTATTATGGCAAACACGGGCGCTCACTAAGATTAGACGGCATGGATGCCGGTTTTAATACAAATGCCCGCGCGCGTGAAATTGTTGTACATGCAGCCGACTATGTTGGCCAGAATATAATTGAAGAGCAAGGCCGCCTGGGTTGTAGCCAGGGCTGCCCCGCGGTTTCACCAAACGTGGCCGATCAGGTTATAGATGCTATTAAAGATAAAACTGTAATATTTATTAATGGTACTTCCAGTCGTTATTCGTCAAAATACCTTGATGAGGAACAGGCAGCAAACTTTGTTGCGTCTAATTCAAACAGTAATTACATAGCAAACCTGTAAGGGCGCAATACTTTACGCCGCCGATGCCAACTGTGTACCCTTAATTCATTTCGGGGTGAAGGGACTTCAGTAAATGGTCATATAATACTATATCCAGACCATAAACATCTTTCCTGAATTGCAGGGTACCGTTTTCATCGGCCCAGCAGGTAACATAAGTAATATAAAGCGGAACTTTTTTAGATAAATAAATTGTAGTAGGATCGGGGTTATCTTCAGCCATATCTTTTGCAATGGTTTGGTATTTTTCCCCATCGCCAAATAAGGCCAATGCAAGCCCCTGCGGATCGCCTAAACGTACGCAACCGTGGCTTACAGCCCGCATGTTTATAAAGAAAGCCGATTTTACCGGTGTATCATGTAAATAAACACTGCTTTTGTTATTGAAAAGGAACTTAATTTTACCCAAAGAATTATCAGCGCCGGGCTGCTGCTGAAAGTGATAGGGCAAATTTTCTTTTGTTATTTTGCTCCAGTCAATATCTTCCGGGTTAGCCACCAGTTTATCATCTTTGTAAACATTAATGCCCTTGTTGGCCAGGTAAAACCGGTCTTTTGCAGCATCAACTATGATCTCTTTATTCGCGATGCTTTTTGGTATGTTCCATACCGGGTTTACTTCAACACTATGTATCAAACTATTTAGCAGCGGGGTTTCGTGCCCAAACGGCTTATCTTCTTTACAGGTATCATTATAAGCCAATATGGTATTTTGGTTATCCATGTTTCGGCCCTGGCCAACGCAAACTTTCATTTTCAGTACACTCCTGCCGCTATCCGTTACGCTTAACGAATAGTCAGGGATGTTTACAATTACATATTTACCTGCACCCGGTTTATTTTTCCACCTTACACGCTCCAGGTTAACTATCAAAATACGCCTTGTTTCTTCCCTTGACATTCCTTCGGCTGTAAAGCCACTTTTTAAAGCATTTTGCAATGCCGTGTATTGCTGGTCTTTTGGCTGGATGCTATCAAGGTAGTTTCGCATATTGCTAATATGGAAAACCTGCGACATGGATGTACTGTCAGGCCCATTAGTTGCGATAAAATATCTTTGAAAAATATTTTTTGGGTTAATAACCCCATATTGCAGCGCGTTGGTATAATTGATCATTGAGTTGGCTGCCATAATTTCAAGCTCAGCTAAATAATGGTATGCTTCATCAAGTGTTTTAATATTATTTTTATTGGTCAGCCGGTATATTAAACCCTTGATCTCGCCTGCATGGAACATTTCAGCATTCAACCCATGTTCATCAGCATGCATAAAATAATCATCAGCTTTACCCAGGTCGCCGTTAAATAAATGATCCATCACAAATACAGGCCTGTAATCGGTGTTTTCATAATAATTAATAACGAAATCGGTATGCTTTAGCTTTGATTTTTCATCAGTAAATACTTTTTTAAAAACTTCCGAGAAACCTTCGGGGGTAACATTCCGGAAAACTTTATTGTGGGTTTGCTTAAACAGCATATCAGCCATTTCAGAACGGTTCTTTTTACAACTTTGAAAAGTAAGGATAACAGCGGCCAGAATAAAGATTAAAAAAACTGGTGTGCTTTTTTTTACAGGGTTACGTATAATCATAGCAATTAATGCATTAAAAGTAAAAGATTATTAGCAATCTGTGTACCACAACTGATGTTAGATTTTTATTAATTTTGGAAATACCCTGGAGCGATGTGTTCTATCGGGTGTAAGGCGCTTTAAACCCAACATTTGCAAATGAAAAAATATATTTT
>DATCES010000338.1:0-2054 GCA_036509935.1 Mucilaginibacter sp. | reverse complement strand
ATAAGCTTTTAAGCTTTTTTTCAATAGCTTACGGGCAACGTGTATGCGTGTTTTAACTGTTCCGATAGGGATTACCAGGCGATCAGCAATTTCGTGGTACTTATGGCCTTCAAAATACATGGTGAAGGGCATATAATAATCAGCGGGCAGCCTGTCTAAAGCTTTTTTCAGGTCGTCCATTACAAATTTGGCTTCGCCCTGGTTTTTTGTTGAACTAAATACCAGGTTTGGCGATGTTATCTCATCAGATTTGGTAACAAAAGTGTTCATTTTTATAAACCTGCGGTAATTGTTAATGAAAGTATTCTTCATAATAGTGTATAACCACCCCTTTAAATTTGTTCCTTCTTTAAACTTATTGTAATAAGTTATGGCCTTCAATATTGTATCCTGAACAAGGTCGTTAGCATCATCGGCGTTGTGGGTGAAGTGCAAGGCATAAGACCGTAATGGGATTGCCTGGCGTATCACAAGGGTGTTAAACTCAATCTTTGTCATAATGTTAAACTTTTGTATTAGTACGTAGGCAAACATGATACCAATACAATTTTCAATAGCTATAAACAAAAATGAACAGGTAAAACCCACCCCGGCAATTAATGGTTTACACAATACACATTAAAGAGGCTAAAACACTGTAAAACAAATATTTATATGGCAATAAAACGGTAATGCTGTTTTTTAAATTGACCAGGAAAAGGAATAAGCCAATTTTTAATGTCAAATTTTGCCGGTATGGTTTACCTCAACTAAAAAAACTTAACTGATAATATTTACTTCGCGCTGTAGTGAAACGCCAAATTTATCATACACACTGTCTATAATTTGCGACGAAAGCGCATACACCTCCTCGCCGGTAGCGCCGCCGTGGTTTACCAGTACAAGGGCCTGGTTTTTCCAGGTGCCTGTGTGGCCAACCACCTTTCCCTTCCAGCCGCATTGCTCAATGAGCCAGCCTGCGGCTAATTTAATTTGCGCCCCTCCGGCAGGGTAATGTACAATTCCGGGGAATTTTGATTGAAGTGGATTAAACTGTCCGGCACTGATAACAGGGTTTTTAAAAAAACTGCCGGCATTGCCGATGGTTGACGGATCTGGCAGTTTGGATACCCGGATATGCGAAACCACCTGCGATACCTCTTTTATAGTTGGCGAGATGATGTTGCGATGGGCCAGTTCCTGCTCAATAGCGCCATATTTTAAATTGAAATGCGGGATGAGCGATAATTGCAGCTTTACCGATACGATAATATATTGGCCCTTTAGTGCGCTTTTAAAAATACTCTCGCGGTAATCAAACCTGCAATCTTCCTTGCTGAATGTTTTAAATGTGCCCGTTGCAAGCTCAAAGGCATTGCAGCTTCGGAAAACATCCTTCAGCTCCACCCCATACGCGCCAATGTTTTGTATGGGCGATGCCCCTACCGAACCCGGTATCAGGCTCAGATTCTCCAGCCCTGCATAACCCCGGATGACACAAAAATTTACCAGGTCGTTCCAAACCTCCCCTGCCCCGGCTTCAATAAATACTTCTTGCTGGCTGATGCGGTGTTCGATGCCACGGATATTGATCCTGATTACCAGGCCTTCGAAATCATTTAGCAGCAGTAAATTACTGCCGCCGCCTAAAACAAGGGTTTTTGTTTGCTGCCATTGCGGATCTAAAAAAAGCTCGGCAAGTTCTTCCTTACGGTTTATCTCAACAAAATATTTCGCATTGGCCTCAACGCCAAAGGTGTTGAAATTTTTAAGCGGAACATTTTCCTGTAGCTGGAGCATGCGGCGAATTTCGGAAATTATTTTGTTATGGTTTCACCGATTTTGTTATGATTATTCACTTATTATTATTTTTCAATGGTGTTGATGAGGCCGCTACGCTTAGTTTCACCGATTTCCCTGTCAACGCACACGTTTTGTTCCGCGAAATAATGTCGCGTCCTGAAAAAAGTTGTCACTGTTTTTTATAAAGATAAAATATATTATTGTTTGTTTATCGTGTTAGGATGTGGGGAACGCGGAGCGTTCCCCACATCCTAACACGTTTTTCTTTTTTT
>DATCES010000337.1:0-4089 GCA_036509935.1 Mucilaginibacter sp. | reverse complement strand
AACACGGTGGCCCGCCTGTTTTTAAATGATACTACGGGCAAAAAGACATACTTAGCTACAACTGCCGACAGTGGTGAAATGGCCGTTGTTAAACCGTTTTCCCAAAAACGGGCCGTAATTGCCCCGGCAAATAATTTGCCGGCAAAACCTGTGATCGTTAAACCAATGAAATCAAAATCAATAAATGACCTGTTTACCAATGACCATACTGCGATGGCTAAAAAAAGCGGGGAAAATACAGAAAAAGTCCGCTTTGGCGTGTTTGCGGCTTCGTATTATAACTATGCCAAAGGAAGCAGCAACATTGCAAATTTAGGCGCCGGTTTTACGGCAGAAATTAAAATAGGCAAAAACCTAACATTAGTGTCAGGTATTACGATTGCGCAAAACTCTTTAAATTTTGCAACGGGCATCCCCACAACTGCAGGGCAATCCAGTTTTGCGGTACTTGCATCGCCTGCCCGGGCAGGCGGGCCTGCTACAGCAAGCGCGGCAAACGTAGCGGCTTCGTATGCCATAAACAATCCGGTTACAGTGGCGTCTGCCCCTGTATTCAGAAATTATGGTGCAAACCTGGTTGGTTTAGATGTTCCTTTAAACCTGAAATACGATTTCAGCCCCCGAAAATACGATGTTTACATTTTAGCCGGCCTAAGCTCGGGTACCTTTATGAATGAAACCTATACCTACCAATATAATTACCCGGCCATTTTTTCACCATCCTTGCAGCAAATGCAGGATGAAACTTCGCATAAAAGTTTTAACGGCTTTTATTTTGCCAAAATAGTCAACTTAGCTTTCGGGGTTGGGTATCCTTTAGGAAAAAACAGTATTACCCTTGAGCCATTTTTAAGGTACCCGCTCGATGGCTTAGGTTCGCAAAACATCCGCTTTGGCGCCGGCGGCATAAACCTGAAATTTAATTTTGAGTCGCAAAAAAAATGAAGATTGTGGGTGCAAATCATATTGTCGCTACTAACCTGTTTGTTTAGCTTATGCAACACGCGGAATTTGGCTAAAGCCTTTCTTTGGACACCTTTTTATCCCGTCGGTTAAAACCGACGGCAATGAATGTAATATGGCATGTAATTCATTGCCGTCCCTTTTAAGGGACGGGAGGATAGACAAAGAGATAAGGGCTTTAGCCAAAATTGGCCGATTAGCGACAATATGATTTGCACCCAAGATTGTTTAAATAGGCGTTTTTTTGTAAATTTGTGATATGGTAACATTAATGGTACATCCAAAAAATAAAAAACAATTAGTGGCTGTGGAAGCGGTATTAAAAGCCTTGCATGTAGATTTCAAAAAAGGAGATGAAAGCCCTTATGACCCTGAGTTTGTTGCCAAAATTAAAGAAAGCCAAAAACAAGCTAAAGAGGGTAAAATTGTTAGTTATACGCTTGCCGAATTGGAAAATCTATGCAAATAGACTTTACAGAAAATGCCAACAAGGATTTGCATTTCTTCATCAAATCCGGAAACAAGGGCATTCTGAAAAAAGTTACCGAACTAATCCGGTCTATCCAAGATAATCCTTTTGAAGGAGTTGGTAAACCTGAACCATTGAAATATGGATTCACAGGACTTTGGTCAAGACGGATAAACAAATAACATCGGTTAGTTTATGAATTCGGGGCAAATAATATATTAATCCACTCCCTTAAAGGCCATTATTAACCCGCTAAATCGCTATAGTTTGGTGAGAATGCAGCGAAGGCCAAAAGTGTGGCATTCGTCACTTAGGCATAATGTCTGTTAAGTTACGAGGCCTTTGCACTATAGCGGCCCGTTTTTCGCGCCCTATTGAGACTTTTAAATCCGAAATCTGAAAATAAATCCGACTTTCGGACTTTCGGACTTTTCCGACTCCCTATTTAAACCTTATCGCGTTCACCGGCGTTATTTTGGTTACCAGCATAGAGGGCAATACCATTACCGTTAAGCAAATACTTAAAGTGCCAAAATTTACTAAAATCAAATCTGTTAAGTTAAATTGTATAGGCACAAAATTCATATAATACGATTCCTGGTCGAGTGTTAAAAAATGGGTCATTGATTGAAATAAGCCTATGCCAATACCAAATAAATTCCCAAGCAGCATCCCAAAGCCAATAAGGTAAAATGCGCTGTTAAAAAACACCGCCTGGATGTTCGCGTTAGTGGCGCCCATTGCTTTTAATATCCCTATCATGGCGGTACGCTCCAATATGATGATCAACAAAGCCGATATCATGTTAATTACCGCTACTATGGCCATCAATGCTAAAACTACATTTGTATTCCCGTCAAGCAAGCCAAGCCATGCAAATATGGTTTGATAATTTTCCATTACGGTGTACGTTTTAAGTTTTACAGGTAAAATATTATCAAGTGATGAGGCAACCTCATTTATCCTGTCGAAACCGGCTGTTTTTATTTCGTACCCTCCAATTTCATCCGCATCCCAGTTATTTAGCCTGCTAATTAATGATAGGTCGCCTACCACGTAGGTCTTATCCATTTCATCAACGCCAAAATTAAAAATACCTTTTATAGTAAATGGCCTTACCCTTAACGGCTCCTGTACAAAATACATCAGGATTTTATCGCCAACTTTCAGTTTTAAACGGTTTGCAATGGTTTGTGAAATCAATAATTGTTTTTTAGTTCGGGCAGTATCCTTAAAATCAAGGACATTGCCTGCAATCATGCTTTTTTTGAAAAACGACCAATCGTAGGTTTTATCAACCCCTTTTAGCACCACGCCCTCAATTTCGCTATTGGCCTTAATTATCCCCGGTTTGGTTGCAAAAGGCATTACTCTGTTAATCAAATGATTTGCAAGCGCCTTTTTAACAAAATTGGCATCCGCCGGGAAGGGCGAATTTTCATTAGAGTTATTCAGGTCTAATTTCACCACCTGGATATCGCCCGAAAACCCGCGTATTTTTTCCCTTATTTCCCGTTTAAAGCCCCTTACTATGGCAAGGGACAATATCATTACGCCAAGGCCAAGCATAATGCCTATAATAGCTATGCGTACAATTAATTTTGAAAATGTACGCTTAGACTTAAATGTTATACGGTTGGCAACGAACCAGGAGAAACTCAATGCAGCATGTTTTTTTGTACCTTCGCAAATATGCGGTTTTGCCGTGAATTTAAGTTGTACATGCAGTAGAATTATGACTATGATGAAGGTCTTTTTACAATTTACGCTGTTAACCTTTTTGATACCGGGCACAGTACCGGCGCAAAACTTAATTTATAAGCCTTACAAGCGCGGTACGCCCGAAAAAAAACAAAAAATTATCACCGGCGCCGATCAAATTATCCTTTATATTGATTACGTTAAAGGGAAAAATGTCGGGATGGTTATTAATCAGACTTCTGTAATTGGTAAAAACTTAACCCTTAGTGTTGATACGCTGCTAAAACTGGGCATTGCCATAAAAAAAATATTCGGGGCCGAGCATGGCTTCCGGGGGGATGCAAGCAATGGCGCCGAAGTAAACAACAGTACAGACCCCGCAACAGGGTTACCGGTAATATCGCTGTACGGCAACAAACATTATAAACCAACACCCGGTGATTTAAAAAATATAAACCTGGTAATATTTGACATACAGGATGCAGGCGCGCGTTTTTATACTTATCTTTCTACCCTGCATTATGTAATGGAAGCCTGCGCCGAAAATAACATTGAACTGATGGTACTTGACAGGCCAAATCCGAATGGCTTTTATGTTGACGGGCCGGTACTTGATACTGCTTACCGCTCGTTTGTGGGGCTAAACCCCATACCCATAGTGCATGGCCTAACCATAGCCGAATACGCGCAAATGATAAATGGCGAAGGATGGCTGAAAAACCATGTGCGTTGCAAATTAAAAATTATAAAAGTTGCAAATTACACGCATAATGCAACTTATAAACTCCCAGTAAACCCATCGCCGAATTTGAATACTGAAAAATCGATATTGCTTTATCCATCGGTATGCTTGTTTGAAGGCACAACGCTTAGCCTGGGCCGGGGTACGATGTTCCCTTTCCTGCAAATTGGCCATCCATTATTGGAGGGGAAATATAAGTATTCGTTTAAGCCGG
>DATCES010000336.1:0-2301 GCA_036509935.1 Mucilaginibacter sp. | reverse complement strand
GGAAGATGGCGTATATTATCAGCCGGTTACAAAAGATGATGGTACTGTTGTTTACGAGGTTGCAGGAAAAGATGGCGAGTTGACCACTGCAGGCGCTACAGCCCAGGACCAGCAGCCGCAAGGCCCACAAATGGGCGATGTGGTTAATCTGTTGCCGCCCGATTGCAGGAAGATAAAAGTTAGCAACCAAAAATTATGGGTTTCGCCCGATGGGGTTTATTACCAGGAACAGGCTGATGCCACCGGCGATAAAACGTATAAAATTGTAGGGCTGCCATCTGATGGCCCCGATCAAAACTGAGGGTGTTATGCCTGCCTGCTCAGGCTGTTAAGTTTATTAAAAGGCTGACCTGTTTATCGGTTGGCCTTTATTATTTGATTGCATTGTGCCAAAACCCAATAATTATGAAGCATTTTATTTACTTGTTTTTTGTTGTGCTGGTAAATAATTCATTTGCTGCTGTACCAATAGCAAATGAAGGCCTAAAACTATTTAATGCGGATAATACCCATATTCAATATGTGGGCAGGATAGATTTTTCGAACCCTCAAATGCCCCGCATCTGGGCGCCGGGCGTATATATTACAGCAAGGTTTAAAGGAAGCAAATGTGAAATTTTGATCAACGATGAAGGTGGCGGCAATAACCATAACTACCTTGAAATTATTATTGACGGTAAAAACCCATACAGGGTAGAACTGGCAGATAAAACTAATATGATAAAAGTGCCGGACACGCTGTCAAATACGGAACATACCATAATAATTTGTAAGGATACCGAATCAAACATCGGTTATATTGATTTTGCGGGGCTGAGGTGCGAAAAGCTTTTACCCCTGCCGCCAAAATCAAAACGCAAAATTGAATATTTCGGCGATTCCATTACCAGCGGTACAGGCATGGACCTTTCGGTAATACCCTGTGGTAAAGGCCAGTGGTACGATCAGCATAACGCTTACATGAGTTATGGTGCGCTCACCTCGCGTAACCTGGACGCGCAATGGCAATTAACCGCTTTAGCTGGTGTAGGCCTTGTGCATAGCTGCTGCAATATGAACGTGCTTATGCCGCAGATATATGACAAGGTTTTCCTTCGCGGGGATACTATTGCGTGGGATTTCAACCGCTACCAGCCAGATGTTGTTACCATTTGCCTGGGGCAAAATGACGGCCCTAAACAAGACTCCACAATTTTTTGCAATGCTTACATTAATTTTATACAGGCAATAAGGCAGCATTACCCTAAAGCGGATATTATTTGCCTCAGCAGCCCAATGGGCGATAATACCTTGACCCCCGTTTTGAAACGCTTCCTTATCAGTATTACGGGATATATGAATGCCGCCGGCGATAAAAAAGTTTTCAAATACTTTTTTTCAAAGCAATTCCATAACGGTTGCGGCGGCCATCCAGACCTTGATGAACATAAAGTGATAGCGGGTGAATTAACGGCTTACATAAAGCAATTAAAAGGCTGGTAATAGTTCTAATCCCTTTTAATAAAATTCCCGTTTTCGTCAAAAATCAGGTCCATGCCTTTTATTTCTGCTTCGTACATAGTTTTGCCGGCGGCATCGGTTACCCGGCCAGCCTCGCTGATCTTCGCGCCTTTATAATGCGCCTTTACATAGGGGGCCACAGCTTTTGGAAGCCCGCTTATTGAAATGGCCTTAACTATCTCAACAAAAGTGCCCGATGGTGTAAACTGAACAGAGTTATCCTCGCCTGATTTGCCGCCCCAGTTTGCTTCATAATTGCCTTTTTCTTTTTCCCAGCTTACATTGGTGGCTCCGGGATATTTCTTTTCACAAGCTGCCTTAACTACGGCCGGCACGTCTTTGGTTTTCAGGTCCTGGGCCTTTACGCTGCCGGCTGCCGCAACAATTGCAGCAGCCAATAATAATTTCTTTTTCATGATTTTATATTTTAGCTAAACTACAGCGCCATCCTGTAGAAAGTTTGATAAAATGTTGTGGAAATATTGGATAAGGCTTTTATAAAAACCTGTTTAACGAATTATTTTAATGCCCGCAAAAGTTAAAAAAAACTAAACCCCGGTATTTATCAGTACCAGGCATCTTCCAATAGGCAATATCTTTTAGGGCATCTTTGAAGAAAATAAGCCGATAGATTACTTCCATAAGTGTTTCGGCTCAATCTGAGTAAATTGGTCTATTTCCCTATTTTTATAGGCTAATTGCCCATCGATAACAGATTGTTTAACCTCTTTACCCGATGGAGTGAGGAATATTGTCAATATCTTAAAAATCATCTACACATCCGCACATCTGAAATCTGCA
>DATCES010000335.1:0-2225 GCA_036509935.1 Mucilaginibacter sp. | reverse complement strand
ATTGATCAGCTTTCGGACGGGGCAGTTACTAACCTGGATATCCCAACTGGTGTGCCGCTAATATATGAACTTGATGAAGAACTGACCGGGATAAGGCATTATTATTTGGAATAGCTTTTTCAGGTAACCTGGTATTTAACCCATCAGTTTAAATATTCCTTATCTTCATCACTTAGTGTATTGGTTTCATCTTCATTGGTGCCACTGGCCGTTGTGTCGCCGCCTAAACGTTTAACCCTTTTTGGCCGGCCAACAAGCACACCTAAAATAAAAGCTATCGCAGCTATAATTGCAAGCATAACCAGTTTCGACATCCAAAGCGTAGCCCATAAAAATTTAAAATTTACGCTATCTGTATTTTGCATCAATAACACCGTTAACAAAACTGTGATCAGGATAATGATAATTGTTTTTATGCGCATGATAATTAAGTTTTAGATTTTATACAATATCGGGTTTTTAAATGTTAATAAAAATCGTTTAATTTTAGCGATAGCTAATTATTGAGTTTTGATACACTATCCTGCCTTTTTCAATAAAAATGATTTTTGTAGTAGTAAAACTTTATTTAATGTTATATAATATATTGAATATTAATACGATAAACATAAATAATGCTATAAATTTAATTAAATCCCAATAATATTAGTATTTTTGAATTGCCGATGTTTAACATGGATAAATTAAAAGTTTGTATAACGCATGTAATAACTTGATTAATAATTATATAGATAATTAATTAATAATCAAAAAATTAATAAATTAATGATATTTATCTCCTTTTTATAGGTAAAATGCTATTTTATTAAAGCTATTTATTTCCTGGGTTAAATACACTTAGTTGGATCTGCCGATTTTGCATCTACGGCCCCAGATTATGTTTCTACATACATTAATATGGTTTAAAGTAATTGTGGCTTATAGCGGTTTAAAATGCTGAATATTGTGCCAGGGCCTGTTATCCCCTACCCCACAATAGGAAAGTGTTAAACCAATAGTAAAAAGGCTCAACTCAGGAATAATATATACCTCTGAATGAAGAAAGCCCGGCCTTTCGACTTAGGACTTCTGACTTAAAACGTTTCGACGGCTGTAAATATGTTTCCGGGTAACCGGGTAAAGTAATATTGTGGATAAAATGATGATGGCCCCCACCCAAAAGCCTAAAGTCATTTTGTTCATGTCTTTAAAAAATACAAAAGCCAGCAAAATCCCATATACAGGTTCCAGGTTGGTGATCAATGCTACCCTGAATGCAGAAAGTTCGCGCATTACCGATACCCCGGCCACATAAGCAAGTGAAGTGCACACGGTGCCTAAAATGAGTAAATAACCAATATCCCGGTTTGAAAGCAGCATCGAACGGTTAAACCCACTGGTGAGCAACAGATAAATTGTTATCCATGCAAAAGCGCCCGACAGTTCATAAAAGGCGATTACCGGCGCCTCATTGTTTTTCACAAGCCTTGAATTAATAATTGAAAAAAGGCTTGCAAAAACAGTGCTTGCTAAACCTGCAATTATACCCTTAGTGTATTGTGTTTCGAATTTGAAAATCAAAAAAATGCCGGTTATAATTAATGAACCTGCCAATATTTCGAGTTTTGAGATGCGTTTTTTATTGATTATGGGTTCAAAAATAGCGGTGAACAAGGTAATGGAAGAAAGACAAACGAGGGTAACCGGCACCGTTGATAATTTGATGGATGCGAAAAATAATATCCAGTGGCCGCCCACCAGCGCACCTGTGAATATCAACCTGATGAATGTTTGGCGGTTTACACTGAAAGTAGTTTTATTGAACTTAAAATAAAGGAATAAAGATACGGATGCAATAAGTACCCTGTACCATACAAGGTTTACCGCTGACATGGTTATTAAAGCCCCAAGGATGCCTGTGAAGCCCCATATAAAAACGGTAAAATGAAGAATAATGAGATTTTTATTTATCCCTTTTGGGATACCGGCCTGGTTCATTATTTTGGTGCTTTTGAAAGTAAATACAAGCCTGCAATGCCGAATATTCCATTGGGTAAACATACGGCCAACATTGGCGGGAAATCACCCTTTACCGCAAATACCAATGCAAATTTATCGACAATAATATACGCGAAACATAAAAAAATACCTATCCCCAGGGGCAGCCCTATCCCGCCCCTTACCCTGCGCGATGATATGGATACGGCAATTAACATGAGTACGTACGATGACAACGGATATACAAA
>DATCES010000334.1:0-3591 GCA_036509935.1 Mucilaginibacter sp. | reverse complement strand
TGAATATTTCTTTTGCCTCATTATACCGGCCCCCCTGCAGCAGCAACCACCGGGGGCTTTCGGGCACAAATTTCAATAACAGCAAGAACATCAGCGAAGGCACAGCCATCATCCCAAGCATATACCGCCACGAATCACTGTGGGTTGGGCCCAGGATATGAACAATTAAAAGATTTGAAAGCAACGAAATAACAATGCCGAATACAATATTAAACTGGAACAGCACCACTAACCTGCCCCTGGCAGCAGCCGGGGATATTTCGGATATATAGATGGGGGCAATAATTGAGGAAGCGCCAACCCCTATGCCACCTATAAAACGAAAGACCATAAATAAGTACCAATTGGTTACCACCGAAGTAACTAACGATGAAAACAAAAATATAAGCGCAATGATGAGCAGCGATTTTTTCCGACCAAGCGAGTCGGCGGGGATCCTGCCAAAAAATGCGCCGAAAACGGTACCAACAATGGCTATTGACGTGGTAAGCCCATGTGCCAGTGAACCAAGTTCCCAATATTTTTGGATAGCCTGTTCGGCGCCTGAAATCACAACAGTATCAAACCCGAAAATGAACCCGCCGATAGCGACTATAACTGACCATAGTATAACTTTTCTCTGAATCATATCACAAGGTTTATTTTACTGGCAAAATTTCACAAAAAATTGTAGCATTGTTATTTTTAATTCCGTAATGTTAAATATATTTATAATTAAAATACCAGTGTTATGAAAAATTGCAAAAACATTCCGGGATATTTATTGGCAAAGATAAGTGCGGCAGGTTTGCTATGTTTATTGATAAGCTCCTGTTTGAAAGAAAATACGAACAATAATTACACCCCGCCAACTGCGTTGTTATCTTTTATCCAGGCCTCGCCTGATGAACCGCCTGTGGATTTCTTTTTGAACAGTAACAAGGTTAACAATAACTCCATTTATTTTGGGAACAATATTGATTACGTAAGCGCTTATGCAGGTACCAGGACTGCCAATTTTTATACGGCGGGAACCGCAAACATACTTTTTTCGGGCACAATATCGCTGAACCCAAATACCGCTTATTCCCTGTTCCTGGCCAATAAATCAACAAGCCCCGAAATTGTTTTACTGACCGATACACTTAACGCGCCCCCTTCGGGCAAAGCGGGTTTGCGCTTTATTAACCTTAGTCCTGATGCTTCCAATGTATCATTGGCAATTCAGGTCGACCCCATTGTAATCTCGTTATTGCAGCTCCCACAAACTTTAGTTACTAATGAACCTTACAAAGGTTACTCTACTTTTATACCTGTAGCGGGAAAAACGACCTACAATTTCGAAGTAATACAGACAGGGACTAACACGGTATTAGCAACGCTGCCCGGTGTTGCTCTTGATAATGGTTTTGTTTATACAATCTGGTTTGGCGGCCTGGTTGCATCAACAAATAACAATGATAAATTAAGTGTAAACATTGTTACCAACGCCTTTTTCTGATAAAAACTTACCCCGCCACCGGCTCAATAAATATCTGTTTTATCCGCGGAAATTCGGCTTGTAGGGTTTTTGTGATGCGTTCAATGGCATCGGTTATCTGCCCGGTGGTAAGGTTGGCTTTAAAAACGGTGTTTAGCTGTAATAATATTTCATCGGGTGCAAGGTAGGTAGAGAAATGTTTCTTCACTTTTATTACAGCTTCATCGGCTTCGGTAAGTTGTACAATTTTGCGCAGGGTTGCCCTGCTGGTGGTTTCCCCCATCAGTAAACTTTTGTTTTCGCGTACCAGTATAGCCGATATGACGATCATTATCAAGCCAATGACCATGGAGGCAATGCCGTCATAATTAGGGTTATGGAATAAATGCCCGAGGTAAACCCCGAGGAAGGCGACAATAAGGCCCATCAGGTCGCCTACATCGCCCAGCATTACAATAAAAGCAGAGGGGTCCTTGCTTTGGGTTATTGCATTCCAAAAGGAGACATGGTGGCCGCGCTGTTTATTAAAAGCTTTTAAGGCCGAAGTCAGCGAAACTATGGTAAACAGGAATGCTATGCCTAAAATGCTGTAGTTCCAGGTTTGGTTTGCTTCAAAAGCCGGCTGTTTAAAGCGCATCAAGCCTTCGTAAAAGGAAATACATCCCCCTAAAATGAAAATAACCAGCGATACAATAAACGACCAGAAATATAATTCCCTTCCATATCCAAAAGGACGCTCAGCGTCGGCCTGTTTTTTACTTGTTTTTATTCCCCATAGTAATAACAACTGGCTAATGGCATCAATAACAGAATGTATCCCCTCTGATACCATGGAAGAACTGCCTGTTATTGCCGCCGCGATAAATTTTGAAACAGCGATGGATATGTCAACCGCTAAAGAAATGTATAGGAAGGCCCTTGATTTCATATAAATTAAGCGTATCAGGCAATCGTTTTGAAATATTTACTTTTATAACAAGATTGACGGCAATAGGTTGGGGAGTAAGTTTATTATTATGATTTAATTGGATTTCACCGATTTTAGAATGATTATTCGCATGCTGTTTGTTTTTCAATGGTACTCATGAAACCGCTACGCTTAGTTTCACCGATTTTTTTTTAACTCAACAAAATCCCCAAATCATTAAAGCCAACAGTTCATACAAATAAGCGGGGCATGGCGTAGCCCCCCTATCCGCCCAATGGGGGATCGTGCGGGCTATGCCTTTTTAAGCTATTCCATGAACTACTCCCCTCCCACAAAAAACTTCCCATTAAAATTCACCAGGAATAGTTCATTGGTTGCCCTGGTGCAGGCAGTGTAAAACCAGCGTAAAAAATCGGTGTCCACCATTTCTTCGGTCAGGTAGCCCTGGTCAACAAAAACGGCATCCCACTGGCCGCCCTGGGCTTTGTGGCAGGTAATTGCGTAGGCGAATTTTATTTGTAATGCGTTATAATATGGGTTCAGCTTCAACTCGTTCCATTTGGCGCGTTTGTTGGGTATATGGTCATAATCCTTCATCACCTCCAGGTAAAACCGCTTCTGGTCTGCAGGCGGCAGCGCGGGCGCTTCGGCGTACAGGGTATCCAGCATTATCTTGCAGTCCAAAACGGGATCTTCGGCATAATCAATAAACTCCAACTGCACATCGGCAAAACGGAAACCGTACATATCCTCCGTCCGCCTCACTTTTTTTATGCGGGCAATATCGCCATTGGCAATAAAGCCGGTGCTCCCTCCCTCCTGGTCCTGCAGCCAGAAATAGTTATTTTTCACCACCATTACCTGGTCGCCGCCGGTCAGCTCTTCTTCACGGTATAATATCCTTGCCCTTATTTGCCGGTTATAAGCGTTGGCGTTTTTGTTTGACCGGCAAATGATAAGCGTATTGTCATTGCCATATTTACCGTAGGCATAATTAAGCCCTTCTTCCAGCATTTCGCCGCCCATGCGGTACATATCCTTATAGCCTTTGGTAACAATCTGCGGCATATTTTCCTTCCCCACACGGATAATATCGCGCACACGGGTCACATTAAACAAAATGCCCGAGTCCTTTTGCTGGCGCAGCACATCCGTAAGTTCAAAGCTAAAAACATCAAGCCCAAACTTTTTTTTCATCAAAGCC
>DATCES010000333.1:0-3178 GCA_036509935.1 Mucilaginibacter sp. | reverse complement strand
AAAAATGCCTTTATTTTTGCCCGAAAAAATTGTGATCCATGTTTTACCACCGTCCGTACTACGGTAAATATCATCCGCGCTTGCTTTTTTCCCCTTATCCACCCTGTCAAAACTGCTTACAATAAGTGTTTGCGGGTTGTGTGCATCAACCGATACACCCGCATAACCAAATTTTTGGTGAACGCCGGTATCCGGCTTTTCGGGGGTAACATTAGTCCATTCATCGTTTTTTGTATTTAATTTATAAACGGCGCCGTTAGTTACCAGGTTGGGACCTGGATTATTTGAATATGTAATGTATAAGCTGCCATCGGCAGATAAAGCCGAACGGATAGGCATAAAATCAGCAGGCTCATTCGGGACAGCCGCCCAATTTAGGCCCTTATCGCGGCTGCGGAACAGGTTGGTACTGCCTTTTAAGGAAACCCCGGCATAAATTATTGCACTGCCATTATTCAGGCTCCCGCTTGAAGGATCGAATTTTATAAAAATAATGCCATTTGCCTGCGGCCTATATATACGCCCGTTTGGCGGTGTTATGGCAGGCGCGTTATCTTTTACATCCGGGAAACTTTCCACCTTCGTCCATGTTGCACCGCCATCGGTACTTTTCCATAAACCATCTTTGCGGGTGCCCATGTAAACAATGTTGCCGTCGTTTGGGTCAATCGCCAGGCGCTCACCATTGCCGCGCCCGTTCTCGTTGCCACCCATCCTGAACGCTACATCTGTACGTTTAAAGGTATGGGCCCTATCATCAGAGCGAAGAATAGCGTTCGGTCCCTTCGAGCCGGTATAAGTGCCGCAGGCCAATAATACCTTGTTAGGATCATTTGGGTCAACTGCTATGCTTTCCACGCCCATCAGGTTATTCTCTTTATAAGTTACCCAATCAAGTATCGGTTCCCATTTTTTTGTTCTATCGTTCCACCGGTATGCGCCGCCCATATCAGTACGGCAATAAAGGATGCCTTTTGCGGTGGGATGAAAAATTATTCCATCCACAAAACCACCGCCGTTTATCTGTACATTTTTCCAATGGTAAGGAACAGGCGCAATTTCATTCTGCGCATTTGAAGTGATATTAAAAACAGCAACAAAAAATAACAGTAAAAGGTACTTTATCATTTTATAAAGCATTAAATTTCAATATTTATATCAAGAGCAAGACCGGGCGCCCTATAATTCCCGTACCCAAATGTTTCGGTAGCTTATTGGTTCGCTTTTATCCCCATATAATTGGAAATCCATAAAACATCCCTTGGTTTGAATATCCCCAACGGTTTTATTTACAGTTATTACATTGTCCGCTTTTAATTATTCCCATTTTTCAATTCACCTACCGCGTATTCAACGGCACGGACTGTTAGTGCCATATAAGTAAGGGAAGGGTTCAGCTTTATTGTTTACGTTAATGTTGTTTTGAGGCATCGGATTAATTTTTGTTTTTTTGAAATCTAATTAAAAGGGATTAACCTTTTTTGAAACAGAATGGTTTTGATTGTCAAAATTTAAAACTCGCTTTTGCCCCTTATTATTGGTTATTTCAACAGATTTTACATCTGAATTTAGCGTAAGGAACCTGCCTGATTGCGATAGGAACGATGATCCGTAATAAAATTCCTGCTTTAGTTTTACGCCATTTTTGTAAATTATGATCGCGCTTTCATCATCTTCCCGGAGGTTAATGTTGTTTGCTTTTCTTTTTAGTTCAAATAGCTTCAATGGCCCCTTGTTTTCACTTGCAGCGAGCATATAGTTTCCTTCATTGCTTTGCAGCTTAACAAGCGCTTTACCATCGCCCGGAATATAAATCCCGCTTTGCATTATACTTTGAGGATAAAAATTTCCTTTGCCATCACCCTTTAGCATTAAGCCGTTTAAAGCATCATACCTTCCAACACTTACATCGGTGCCATAGTCATTCCCATTCATCATAACATCAAGGTTGCCATCGCCATCAAAATCGTCAACTACCATCCCATTTATTGCAGATATTTGTGCCTGGTTGGGCAGTGGTATTATAGTAAATTTGCCGTTTCCATCATTTCGCAAATAGCATGATTGGGATGTGTTAGACATTAACCTTAATGCCCCTTTTCTTTGCTCAGGGGGCAAAATATCGTCCATGGTAGCAACGGCAAATGACTTGTAATTCGTAAACCGCTTTTTCAGGCTAATCATCTCCTTAAAAATATCATCCCTGCCTACCGCCGGAAATTCTTTTTTATTGCCGTCCTTATCAGGCAAAAAAATTGAGGTAACGGCATTATAACTTCCATTTATATCAAAGTCTTTAGCGGTTATATAAACCGGGTATTTATCGGTTGCCTTATATAAAGTATTTAAACCTACGTTTCCAACAATATAATCCATTCTGCCGGTATGCCTGAAATCCCCGGCAACAATGCTGTTCCACCACCCCGTTTTATTTGCCACACCCGAATTTTTGGTTTCATTTTTAAATATCCCATGATCGTTTTTCAAAAAGGTAACCGGCATCCATTCACCGGCCAAAACAAGGTCGGGCCAGCCGTCGTTATCATAGTCGGTAAAAAGGGCATCGCATACCATTCCTATATTCTTTAAGTCGGGCGCAACCTGGGCGGTAACATCCGTAAATTTTACCTGCCCGTTCTTGCTGTCGTTCCGCAATATGAAACTTGATACCGGTTTTGGATAGTTCCAGGGATCAACCCTGCCTGATATAAAAAGATCAAGCTTGCCGTCCCGGTTATAATCAATCGCCCTTACGCACATTTTACTGGTATGGTTTACCGGCAATGCGTTTGCGGCCAAAGTAAAATTGCCTTTCCCATCGTTTAAATATAACCTATCCTGGTAAACGGTATCGCCGGGTGCGCTCATATAGCCGCCGCTTGAAATGTAGACATCCAATTTGCCATCGCCGTTGGCATCAAAAAGCAATATACCTTCATCATTAACCCTACCCGAAACCCCTTTATCGGGCACCAGGTTCCGCTGTACAAACTTCCCGTTTGCTTGCTGTAGAAGTACCTGGGCGGGGCTGTAATTGTTGCCTCCAATTATTATATCATCTAATCCATTACCATCCACATCGCCTACCGCTAACGCCGGTGTATAGTCCGAAAGTTTGTGAGGCAATAATTTTTGTATGTTAAAATCTACAAAATCAGGTTCAACGTGCTTATAACTA
>DATCES010000332.1:0-2280 GCA_036509935.1 Mucilaginibacter sp. | reverse complement strand
ACTGGATAATAGCCTCAATGCCTTTAAACGAGTTATCATCCACCTCCACATCTTTCATCATTTTACCAACGCCCGGAATCATGCCCATCAGGTCCTTCATGTTGCCCATTTTTTTTATTTGTTGTATCTGGCTGTAAAAATCATTGAAATCGAATTTGTTTTTTCGAATCTTCTTTTGCAGTTCAGCGGCTTCTTTTTCGTCAAACTGCTGCTGTGCGCGTTCAACCAAGGAAATCACATCGCCCATGCCCAAAATACGCGAGGCCATACGGTCGGGGTGGAAAACATCAAGCGCCTCCATCTTTTCGCCCGTACCGATGAATTTTATCGGTTTGTTTACCACTGATTTTATAGAAAGGGCTGCCCCCCCACGGGTATCGCCATCCAGTTTGGTCAACACCACGCCAGTAAAATCAAGCCGGTCATTAAATACTTTAGCCGTATTTACAGCGTCCTGGCCGGTCATGGCATCTACTACAAATAAAATCTCCTGTGGGTTTACAGCATCTTTTACCTGTTTTATCTCCTGCATCATCGCCTCATCAATGGATAGGCGGCCCGCAGTATCAATAATCACTACATTATTGCCGTTTTGTTTTGCTAAGGCTATGCCTTCCCTTGCGATTGCAACCGGGTCCTTCGATTCCAGGTTGGCATAAACCGGCACACCTATCTGCCCCCCTAAAACCTGTAATTGTTCAATCGCAGCCGGGCGATAAATATCACAGGCAACTAATAATGGCTTCTTATTTTTTTTTGCTTTTAAGTAATTGGCAAGTTTCCCGCTAAAAGTAGTTTTACCGGCACCATTTAAACCGGCTATCAGTATTATAGCCGGCGAGCTTGTTAAATTAAGTTCGGCAGTACTGCCGCCCATCAGCTCCGTCAGCTCATCATTCATCACTTTGGTGAGCAACTGGCCCGGCGAAATGGCAGTCAATACATTCTGCCCTATGGCTTTTTGCCTTACATCATCGGTAAATGCTTTCGCGGTTTTATAGTTAACATCGGCATCCAGAAGGGCTTTGCGTATTTCCTTCATGGTTTCGGCCACGTTTATTTCGGTAATTGTTCCATGCCCTTTTAATACCTTAAAGGCCCTGTCGAGTTTATCAGAAAGATTTTCAAACATTATGCTTATCCCAATTTTGAGGTTACAAAGTTATAATTTTGAAACAATTTGGTTGCACCTGATTTTATATGGCCCGCTTTTCCGGCTTTTGTTAATTCTTTCAACAATTTGCCACATAGTTAATTTATACATCCGCATCCGCCAGCTGGCGGACACACCCGCACACCCGCACATCAAAACGATTGCCCTAAAGCTATATAAAACCCGCTTTCCCTCGGTTCACCGGCGGGCTTTTCGCCTACGCCGTAATCTAAACGGAAACTCATGCCTTTTTCAATATCAAAAAAGTACCTTATACCCCCGCCGTAGTTTGGCTTTAATTGCGGAAAACTAAAATCCGAGTGAAACACTTCGCCTGTCCCGGCAAACGCGGCAAGTCCCAAACGGGCATTAATACGGTAACGAAGTTCTGTTTGCCCGGCTATATAGTTCCTGTCGCGGTAACGCCCCTGGTAGTAGCCGCGCATCATTTCGTCGCTTCCCATCTGCGGCATTAAATAAAATGCCGACTGGCCCCCTGTCATGCTTTGCTCCTGGATATCTACCCCCAAAACAAGCGGTTTTGCCAGCAAAAAAAACTGCGAATATTCTATATTAAAAAAGCCGCCATCATATTTGTTGTTAGCGTAAATTCCCTGTATTAAATTATAATAGCCATTGATAATTATCCCTTTGGTTGTATAGGTGTTATTGTTGCGGGTATCATAAGTAAAGCTTGGGCCCGCATAAATAATATCGCCGCCGTGTTTATCCTGTACGCCGGGGTCGGAGTTTATCGTAGCATAAGGATCGGGCTGATACCTGTAAAAATACTTTACCGCCCCCGCTAAATAGCCCAGGTAAAACCGGTCCCCAAACAGTTTTTCACCAGCAATTGAAAATTTATACCGCCTTTCAAATACAGGATCAACATTAGCTGATTTTGTATTGTTACCTATGCCATAAAAATCAAAAGGATAGTTGTAATAACTGACGCTTTCCGAATAATGCCAGCTATTTTGCGGGGTCCAGTAACTGGCGTTAAGGCTCAGTTTTGCCTGCCCCCTGGTGGTAATGGTTGAATAACCAAATATATTTGAAACCCGTGTATTGCGGTTTGTGGTATCCGAATAAAATGAAAATATTGCCGCCCCGCCAAACTCCAGCCC
>DATCES010000331.1:0-2779 GCA_036509935.1 Mucilaginibacter sp. | reverse complement strand
CAGCCAATTTACAGTATCTTGCCTGACTTAGTCTGCTTGATTTTGTTTATATTAATGGATTTTTTTCATGTTGCAGCCATTTCTTGACTCTTGGTTCTTAACTCTTGATTCGCCTAAAATCACTTATCGTCAAGTTTTTTCAAATATTCTTTTTGCAGGTCACTTAGTTCCGCAATGTAATCCCGCTGGGCAATAAATGCTTCGGGGCTATAAGAATCGCCAGGTTTATGTTTTTCATGCATCCCGAACTGCCTGGCGTGTGAAGCGAGCCAAATATCGAACTGCAATTTTTTCATCGCGCTAAATGTATAAGCATAATCTTTGACAATATCCGGATATCCAGGCATGCCAGATAGTTTGGTTTCATCAAGGATAGTGGGCATATTTGCTATCAACACCCGGTACACATGCCGTTCATCGTTCACATTGAACAAAAAACTGCAAGCGCCTTTTGTGTGGCCGGGGTGGTGCAGCACTGCTATCTGCATGCCGCCAAAGTTTAAGGTATCATGTTCATTCAGCAGGCGGTCGGCCGTGAGAGGTTCAAACATGGCGCCTTTACCGCCCAATGCGTAATCGGAGTTCCCGCCATCGGCCAGTACCTGCGCGTCCTTTTCATTTATTATCATTTTTGCCCCCGTCATTTTCTTTACGGCGGCCATGGCTCCTACGTGGTCGTAATGTGCGTGAGTGGTCAGTAGAATCTTAATATCACTAAATTTGAACCCTAACGCCTCCACATGCGCCCTTATCATCGGCGCCGATCCCGGCAGACCTGTATTGATCAGTATATTTCCCGTTGGTGTAGTAATCAGATAACACGCCAAATCGTATGTGCCTACATAATACAGATTGCCTACGATGCGGAAGGGTTGATAATCCTGCGACCAATTTTCGGGAGTTGCAGGTGTGGCGAGTTTTTGGGCATTTAAAAACAAACTGGCAGTTAGCAGGGTGATCACTAATAGTGCGGTTTTCATCGATTTTTTAAGTTTTGGCATACATCATAAAAAGAGCCACTAAGATAGTGTTTTATTCATATTTTAACGCAAAAATAATTCGATTATAACTCCGCACTAACTGGAAATTTTAGCGGCAATTCCAATCTTCCAAAACCTCTCCGAAGGAGTCCTTTGGACAAGTCTCTAACCTCCGGGCTCCAATCTCTAAATCACGGATGCGCCGCAACCCAAACCTCACCGTCCTCAAATATTTCTTTTTTCCATATCGGCACGTTTTGTTTCAAAGTATCTATAATAAACCGGCAGGCTTCAAAAGCGGCGGCGCGGTGCGCGGCGGAAACGGCAATAATTACCGGTATATCGCCAACCTGCAATACCCCGGTGCGGTGATGGATGAGCGCTTGTTGTACTGGCCATTTTTCAAAAGCCTGTTTTACAATTTTTTCCATTTCGGCCAAAGCCATTGGTTCATAAGCTTCAAACTCCAGGCGTAAAACCGCTTTGCCTTTGGTGGCGTTGCGCACCGTGCCAATAAACACATCAATCCCGCCGGATTCCGGCGACATGATCCAGTCAATACATGAATGAATGTTTAACGGGGTGGGCGATATTTGGATTTGGGTGGACAATTTAAAATGTTTTATTTTGTTTTTTATAGAGACCTAAATTATGTATTTTCCACCGTTTGTAGATGTTGTCACCAACAAAGGCGGAAGCGGGTTGTTTGTGACGGTACTATCAATGAATGTCCTTTTCTCAGCCCCCGCTCACCGGCGGAATAATAGCGATCTCATCGCGCTCGTGTATGGTATCGCCGGGCAAAGCGTATTCGTTATTTACAGCAACCATGTACGAAGCTAATTGCTGTAGCCCGGGATATTGCTGCTCCAATACATACTGTAAATTATATACCGAAGCATCGTTAGCCAGTTCCAGGTAAATATACGGGCTGCCGAATATATCCTTTGAAATGCCAAACGCCAAAACTTTTATCTTCATCAGGTCAAAATTAAATCAATTTAATCAAAAAAGCCCCGCTTACAAATAAATTTACTGGCAATTGTTTTTCATTGTAAAATCATCAGCCAGCCGGTTTTGGAAATCTATCCGGGGGTAGATTTTATAATAAAAAAACGGCATTGGAAGCAATTAGGTTTATGTTAATTTTTTATTAAAAAATAATCCGAAAAACAGCTTGTTTTTGCATTTTTTAGCCGCAATGTTATCACAATAATATCATTTTATTAAGAAACCTGAATTCTGTACAAACTTAGAATTTATTAAAAATCGATTGGTTTTCTTTGCGGAAAATCAGAAAGATGATCAAAAGATTCTTATCGCTGGCAGTACTTGTTTTACTTGCTTTTTATGCATTTGCCCAAAATACAATTGCATTAAACCAGGTGAAAGACAGTAAAGGCAGCGCTAATATTCAGGAGGGGTCTTCGGTAATCAATATGGTATTTACATCTGATGCGCATTATGGCATTAGCCGTAAAAAGTTCAGGGGGGATACCAATGTTGCAAGCTATATTGTAAACGCGGCCATGATCCGCCAGATCAATACCATTCCAGGCCTTACGTTGCCGGCCGATGGCGGTATAGGCGCCGGTATGAAGGTAGGCGCGGTTGATTATTTGGTAGAAACCGGCGATATAGCTAACCGGATGGAGGCGGGTATCCAAAGCGCCGCGGCATCATGGGAGCAGTTTGAAAACGATTATATGCATAGCCTTAATCTGGAAGGGCGCAATGGCTTGCCGGCTAAATTACTATTGGCCCCCGGCAACCATGATATTTCAAACGCTATCGGGTTT
>DATCES010000330.1:0-3794 GCA_036509935.1 Mucilaginibacter sp. | reverse complement strand
TTATTATCGTTTACCCTTTTACTTCGTACTTACGACTCCAGGCTTAAGACTTACCTCTCCTGCAGCACCGATAAAATATTTCCCGCCGGGTCTTTAAACCAGGCAATATCAGGGCCACCGCCCTGGCCCCTTAAAATACCTTTTTCGTCTGTTTTCATCGGTGCCCTGTATTGTTCAAAGGTTATGCCCGATTTTGTAAGTTCATCAACGGCTTTCTCTATATCAGGCACCTGAAAATTCAGTACAGTAAAAGTAGCCGGCTCATGGTTTGGTTTTGGGTAGATAATAACTTCGCCACCGCCTTTTAAATGAAGTGTGATAATGCCCATGACGTCTTCAGTGGTTTCGAGGCCCAATGTTTGCTGATAAAACCCTTTTGCTTTTTGCAGGTCGTTTACTGAAAAACTGCTTACTGCTTTTGTGTTTTTAAACATATTTTGGCTTTTAAGTGGTGCGTTGCGGGTGTTCAATTGCAAGTGTCAATAAACCTGCTGTCAAATTTATTATTCAGTCTCAAATCTATTAATGCCAAACTGAATTTAAGGGGTGTAAATGTGACAATCTACCACACAAATTGCGCCAAATATTTTAAATCAAGCTTACTTCTTTACTCACCGTTTTTTTGTCCTTTCGTGTTTGTGCACCCGGCTGGCTCCCACCCACGCTGATTATTACTTTACCGCTGAACTCTTTTGCATGGCCATCTGCATTTATTAATGACAGGTCTTCGGGGCTTAGCTCAAAGCAGATTATTTTACTTTCCCCGGCTTTAATAAAAGTTCTTTCAAAGCCTTTTAATGCCCTTATGGGGGTTTTAATTTTTAATCCCAGGTGTGAAACGTAAAGTTCACTTACTTCATCGCCGTCCATTTTTCCTGTGTTGGTTACCTTTACACTTACCGCTACTTTTTTACCGGCGTGAATATTGGCCGGAACTGCCAGCTCATCATACTTAAAACCCGAATAACTTAAGCCATATCCAAAGCCAAATAATGCTTGCCCTTTAAAATAGCGGTAAGTACGGTTATTCATTGAATAATCAGTGAAAGAAGGCAGGTCGCCGTCGCTTTTGTAAAAAGTAACGGGGAGGCGCCCTGCCGGGTTATAATCGCCAAAAATAACATCTGCTATAGCTGTCCCTGCATCCTGGCCGCCATACCAGGCGTTTAAAATGGCCGGGATATGTTCAGCTTCCCAGGGTATAGCTAAAGCCGATCCGGTCATCATCACAAAAACCATCGGCTTGCCTGTTGCCTGCAATGCAGTTAATAATTGGGTTTGCACTTCGGGCAGGGCAATTGAAGTACGGTCGCCGCCGCTAAAGCCGGCCTTGTTTACTTTCATTTCCTCGCCTTCTAACTGCGGCGAAATACCGCCGACAAAAATTATCGCATCTGCATCTTTTACGCTGTCAGCGAGCGCCTTAAAATCTGGTTTTGACGCAGGGTCGCCAATAAAACCGGTGCCTTTTTTATAGATAACTTCTGTACCCGGCCCAAGTTTAGCTTTGATACCCCGTAGTACGGTAACCAACTGTGAGGGCATGCCATTATAATTGCCCAGTATGCTTAAGGCGTTATCTGCATTTGGGCCAATTACCGCTATCTTTTTTAAATTTTTACTCAAAGGCAAGGTGTTGCCCTGGTTTTTTAAAAGAACAATTGCCTGTCTCGCCATCTTTAACGCCTGCGCTTTATGCAAGGGGCTTTCAAGCACATCTGTTCCTATTTGGGCGTATTTTACCATTTCCGGGGGATCAAACATCCCTAACCGGAAACGTATGGTAAACAGCCTTTTAACCGATACATCTAACTGTTGTTCTGTTAACTTGCCATCCTTTACGGCGTTAACCAAAGTTTTATAGGTTACGTTTCCACACTCTACATCAGTTCCATGCAACACTGCATCAGCCGCCGCGCTTTCCGCGTCTTTGGACGTTTTGTGCCTGAGATAAAAATCATCTATTGCGCCGCAGTCCGAAGTTACGTACCCGGTAAAATTCCACTCATTTCTAAGTATATTATTCATCAGCAAGTCGTTTCCGCAGCAGGGCTGGCCCTTAAAAGCATTATAGGCGCACATTACACCGGCAACTTTTGCATTTACCACTAAATTGTGAAAAGCAGGCAGGTAAGTATCCCACAGGTCATAATCGCTGATGTCTGCATCAAATTCATGCCTTGATGACTCGGGGCCGCTGTGTACCGCATAATGTTTTGCGCAAGCTGCAGCTTTAAGGTACTTAGGGTCATCCCCCTGCAAACCGGTTACAAATGCTTTGCCAAGTGTACCCGTAAGATAAGGGTCTTCCCCGTATGTCTCTTGCCCCCTGCCCCATCGCGGGTCACGGAAAATGTTAATATTGGGTGTCCAATATGTGAGGCCCAGGTAAATTCCCCTGTTGCCTTTTTTAACGCTTTCGTTGTTAATTGCACGGCCTTCCTCGGCTGTATAGTCTGCCATTTGGTGCAGTGAATTTTTATCAAAAGTGGCCGCCATCCCTATTGCCTGCGGGTAAACAGTTACTTTAAATGATGTGCGCGCCACACCATGCAGGCACTCGTTCCACCAGTTATAGGCCGGTATGCCCAAACGGTCGATGGCAGGCGCCGAGTTAAGCATTTGACCAACTTTTTCTTCTAATGTTAAACGCGAAACCAGGTCGTTTACCCGTTTATCAATAGGCAATGACGGATCCTGGAAATTAAATTGATACGGTTTGTGCTTTATTGTTTCAGTAAATGAAAAAAGCAATATGGCAGGGACTATTACCAGTAATTTATTGGTGATAAAATGTTTCATTTAATGATAAATAATGTAAATAAGTTAAAACTATCGGCACGCTAAAGGTATAAATATTTTTTCTCCTGCAATCGATTGCTAAAGAAATTTTTAATTTTTTTGCAAAGCTTTACGTACCAATGTGAACTATTTGTAAATTCCTCATCTTTAAGTTATACCTTTACCCCCAACAAATGGAAGATAGACAATATTTAACTACCTGGAAAAGGTACCTGCCCGTTATCCGCTTACATATAAAAAAAAGCCTTAACGAAGATCAGCAGTTTAAACTAAACATACAAGATTTTGAATCGGCAGGTGACCGTGGCAAATCAGGGTACACCTTTACTATAACCCTTGAAAATGGCAAGGTAACCAACAATATCAGCGGATCGGCTGTTGCACGCGACCTATACGAAGCATTGAAGTCTGACGATGCAATAAAGGCAATGGTGCAGGATAAAAGCATTAAAATAAGTGTGGGGAAAACGTTCATTCTGAGTATAAAAACCACACACCTTTCGGCTTATAAATAGGCCTGGCTGTTCAGTTAAAACACAGGCTGAAAGGCTATGGGCATCCTAAAAAAATCCGCTGTCAACTGCAAACATTTTTCGACGGTATTAGTTAAGTCTTTAAACAATTATTTATGGACACTAACAGGCTTTCAAAAACGCTGGCAAAAGCATTGAACGATCAGATGACTAACGAAGCGCACAATGCACAGATATATCTTTCGTATGCAGCATGGGCTAACTACAAAGGATATGACGGTATCGCCAATTTCCTTTTCAGGCATGCAAATGAAGAGCGGAACCACATGATGAAAATATTGGAATACATTTTAAAACGTGGCGGTAAAGTAGTTGTATCAGCCATACCTGGCGCGGGCGCTGATCCTGAAAGTGTAAATGATTGCTTTGAGAAAATATTTAAATCGGAAGTGGAGAACACCTCGTCCATTTATAACATCGTAAACCTGGCAATGGCAGAAAAAGACTGGGCTACCTGGA
>DATCES010000329.1:0-3340 GCA_036509935.1 Mucilaginibacter sp. | reverse complement strand
TTGTTGTTCCCAAATAATCATTAAAAAACTTCCTGAAATTGATTTATTACCCGTAAAATAAAAAGGCCGCATCATTTGATTTATGATACGGCCTCCAACATATATCCAACGTACAATCATATTCGGGAGACACAAAGTATTGCGTCACACATGGCTTTTATAATACTGGTGGCCAATATGTGGGGGCTGGTATTGAAAGAGTGGAAAGGGGTAAGCAAAAAAGCATTTGCAACTGTTATTACAGGGATTATCGTCATCATATTATCAGTTATCATCGTTGACTATGGCAACTAAATTAAATAATAGATAATATCTATATATCTGTAAGGTCAACAAATTTTAAATATATTAGTTATTTGCGGGATGATGCAAAGGCAGCCGGGTTTGCGGGCGACGAAGTAGGAATGCCCATATTCCGCTCAAACCTTTTAGGCGCTTTAACTATTGCATTTTTGACCCGGCTTTAAAAGCACCATCTATTAATACTCCCCTACACGGATTTTTACCTTTGATGGCTATCAAGGCTCAAGCCGCATCATCTGTCGTCCGCACCAGGCTGATGCCGGTAAAGAAGAACATAATGGCAATTACTGCTATCACAATAAGTGTGGTTGTGCCACTGCTTTGGTTTATTATGCCTATGCCGGCGTAAATTAATCCGATTATACCTAATACCGTAAGTATAGCCCCGAAAGTGCGTTTTAAGTTCATAATAGTTATTTATTTTTTTAAAGTATTTTATTAAAAACAAATAACACACCAAATAATTAAGCTTACATTTATAGCATAAAAATTATTGGCCATGACACCCGAAATAACCACATTTATTATTATTTTCATTTTATTGGTGATAATTTTTTCATCATTCGTGTCTGTAAAACAGGGCACTATAGTAGTAATTACCGTTTTTGGGAAGTACCGCCGCATATTAACGCCGGGCCTTAATTTTAAAGTCCCGTTTATTGAAAGCATCTATTCAAAAATATCTATCCAGAACCGTTCCGTTGAACTGGAATTCCAGGCGGTAACTTTCGACCAGGCCAATGTTTACTTTAAAGCGATGCTTTTGTACTCGGTACTGGACCAGCAGGAAGAAACCATCAAAAATGTAGCTTTTAAGTTTGTTGACGACCGCAACCTGATGCAGGCCCTGATCCGCACGGTTGAAGGTTCGATCCGCGCGTTTGTGGCAACCAAGCGGCAATCGGAAGTATTGATTTTGAGGCGCGATATTGTAGAGCATGTTAAAGAGCAGCTTGATGTAGTGCTTGAAGGCTGGGGCTATCATTTGCAGGACCTCCAGTTAAATGATATTACTTTTGACGACGTTATAATGAAATCCATGAGCCAGGTGGTAGCATCAAATAACCTTAAAGCCGCCGCCGAAAACGAAGGCCAGGCTTTGCTTATCACCAAAACAAAAGCCGCCGAAGCCGAAGGCAATGCCATTAAAATATCTGCCGAGGCCGAGCGCCAGGCCTCGCAATTGCGCGGGCAGGGTGTCGCTTTATTCCGCGAGGAAGTGGCCAAAGGTATGTCTGTGGCGGCCAAAGAGATGCAGGAAGCCAATATGGATACATCGGTAATTTTGTTTACCATGTGGACAGAATCAATAAAACACTTTGCTGAAAACTCGCAGGGCAACGTGATATTCCTTGACGGATCGACCGAAGCTATGCAGCAAACCATGAAAGAATTGATGGCATTAAACCAAATGCATGCTGAGAGAGTCAAAAAGTAAAATTTTTACTTAATCAGGAGATGAAATTCAGATTTGCGGGGTTGGTTTACGTTGCAATTTTATTGGCTTTTTTTACAGGTGCCGGGGCGCAGCCTTACCGGCAGCTAACTGTTGATGACTTCCAGGGTGTCCCTGCCAATCGCTCCGGAACTGTTGCCTATACGCACTGTTCAATCGAATTTAGTTACACTGCCAAAAGGGAGAAGAATTATTATATTTTGAATTTTAACATCCTGCTTACCTTAAATAAAGATAAATCATGGGTAGATAAAGCCAGGCTTACCTCCGCTGAAATGATGGCTGAAATATTAAAACACGAGCAGGGGCACTATATTATAGCCTATATGGAGCAACAGGAATTGCAAAGGACGGTTGGTAAAACGGTATTTTATGCCGACTACCAATACCAGGCAAGTAATATATTTGACAGGATAGATGCCAAATACAAACAGCTAAACCTTGATTATGACACGGATACCCGGAACTCAACAAATCGGGAACAGCAACGCAGTTGGGATGCGTACTTTGAAAAAAAACTGGCCTATATGCCGCCCGGGTAAATGGCATGTCAACTTTCTGATATAATCCGCTTAAACTATTCCTTCGCCCTTTAATAATCCTTAAATTGCGCCCCAAATAATTTACAAGTTTATGCAATATGATGTTATCGTTATCGGTTCGGGCCCCGGCGGCTATGTTGCCGCTATACGTTGCGCCCAGTTGGGTTTACAAACCGCTATCATTGAAAAATATAATACGTTAGGCGGTACATGCCTTAATGTGGGCTGCATCCCCTCAAAAGCCCTGCTCGATTCATCCGAACATTACCATAATGCCGCCCATGCATTTGCAACACACGGTATAAAGCTTGATAACCTGCGGGTTGATTTCGGGCAGATGATAAAACGCAAGGAAGAAGTTGTTACCGCCAATACCAGCGGAATTGCTTACCTGATGAAAAAGAATAAGATCGATACTTATTATGGTGTGGGCTCCTTTAAAGATAAAAATACCGTCAATATAAAAAAAGCCGATGGTACCGAACAGCAAATTACCGGTACAAACATCATCATTGCCACGGGATCGAAGCCGGCAAGCCTGCCGTTTTTAAAAATCGATAAAAAACGCATCATCACATCCACTGAAGCATTAACCCTTACGGAAATTCCAAAACACCTGGTGCTGATTGGCGGCGGGGTTATTGGTTTGGAACTGGGGTCGGTTTATGCGCGTTTGGGTGCGAAAGTTTCGGTGATTGAATTTATGGATTCCATTATCCCCACGATGGATAAGGGATTAGGGAAAGAACTGCAAAAAGTACTGCAAAAAATAGGGATCGGATTTTACCTGGGCCATAAAGTTACCGGCGCTACGGTAAAAGGCAAAGAAGTAACCGTAACATTTGACGGCCCGGAAGGGGAAAAGAAAGAAATTAAAGGCGATTACTGCCTGGTAGCTGTTGGCCGCGTGGCCTTTACCGATGGCCTGGCGCTCGATAAAATCGGGATTACTGTTGAAGAACGCGGGCGCAAGATCACCGTTGACGGGCACCTGCAAACTACAGTAAAGGGCGTATATGCTATTGGCGATGTGATAAGG
>DATCES010000328.1:0-5443 GCA_036509935.1 Mucilaginibacter sp. | reverse complement strand
CCGGCAAAAGCTACAGGCAGTTCGGAAGAAGTATTAAATGAGTTTAGAAACGTTAGGAATATGATAAAAGCATATTCAAAAGATTTTGTGGAGCAGCATTTAAAAAATTGAATAAAAGTGTGTTGCCATTAACGGATTGGTATGCTTAAATCGTTTTCATCCAAACATCCGGCGATTCGTATCAGCTTATTTTTGCAAAAACACAACTTCCTGTCCCGATGGGTAATAGTAAGGAGGTGAAGTTAACGTAACGCTGTGATTGGTTAAATTCGAAATAGTAAAAACCGCCGGTGAGGTGTAAACGCCAAGACCGTGGCCATCAACAGTATGAATTGTGATGCCTACAGACTTCGTTCCATTCAAACTGTAAATTCCCATATATGAATCCTGGTGATCCTGGATAGTAAGATTTCCATCCAAACTAAAATTGTAATAATCGGTTGCTATCCCGGTAATTGTAGTATCGCGGGCCTGGTAATATACAGTTTTCGCGATGCTCCATTTCCCAATAATAGCGGTCGGGTTTGTACGTACATCCTTTTTACAGGAAAATAAACAAAGCACAAGGCCAGAAATAATAAATAAGGTGTATTTTGCCTTCATGTTATTGATATAAACAGTTTTTTTTATATTACGTTATAAATTAATGTAACGCTACAATCAAATTTAAAAAATCCTGCTTATCATTCATTTAACCTTAAACACCTGGTTGGTGTATGGCGGGGTTTCAGGTGTTTTTATAACATTAAATTGGTGGTGCGTGCTTTGGTGGCAGCTATTGCAGCTATTAGTTAAAAACACAAAACTTTTCTCAAACTGCTTTATATTTTTTGCTTTTATGGCATTGCTTACACTATCAAGGGCAGGGTATAATATGGGCAACGATTTTATTTCGGGCCGGTCAGTGCAATATTTATTAACGGCAGCTAATGTTTCTTTTATCTCGCCTACCTCAAAATCAGCTAAACCCCAGTTCTGGTTTTTGCCCGCAAACCAAATTTTTGCATGGTGCACCTGTATCCCCATCATAAACTCACCGAGGCCGGGTTTATAGGTTTGCGCCAGTTGCCGGTTAAGGCTGTCAACTTGTGCCTGAAGGGCCGTATTGTTTCTCTGGTTATTGCAGGAAGCAGTTAACATAATAACAAATGAAATTACAAGCACATTGCTTATATGCATCCTTTTGATAGCTGACAGACAATATTTCATTGCATAAAGCTACAAAAACATGTTGTAAACGCAATGTTTTATACGTTGCCGGGGTTATCCATTAGTGTCGGTATTATTTTTTTATAACAAAATATAAATAGTTGGCGTATAAGTGAAATAAATCGCAAGTACACCATATTATGAGTAATAGCGATTCCAATTTTAATATGAGTTTTATGATGAAGGAACTTAATACAGCCGTCTTGGTAATAGACGATGAAGAAATGGTTCGGGATAATATCGAAGATATCCTGGTTCCCCGCGGTATTTCCCAGGAACAACATGATATCAGCGATGCCGTTAACATTTTGTTTGATGCGCCCGCAACATTGCTTGCCCCCCGCACCCGTAGCACCCCGGTTTTTACCGTCGATAAAGCATCCAATGGCATGGAGGGTGTTCAAAAAGTACGGCAAGCTGTTGAACTGGGCCGCCCTTATGCAGTGATCTTCTTAGATATGCGCATGCCGGGCATAAATGGATTGGAAACAGCTATCGAGATCAGGAAATATGATGTTAAAGCCGAAATTGTTTTTATCACTGCCTACAGCGATTGCTCCATAGAGCAAATTGTTGAAGAAGCCGGGCAAAATGTGGGCTACCACTGTAAACCGTATGCATCCGAAGAGATCACTCAAATAGCGACAAAGGCAGTATCAGATTATAATAAACTAAGGAACCTGGAAACATTGATTGAATCCATTTCGTCAATCGGCTTAAATAACACGCAGCTTAACTTACTATTAAAAAATATACTCGACCAGCTTGCTTGTTCATTAGATACAGACACAGCCCTGCTGGGGAAACTTCACGATAGTTTGGTGTACGAAAAAGTGATTTCTATCGGGACATTTGAAGAAACGGTAAATATTGACGAATTAATATCCCGGGTAAAAAATATTAAAATCGAAAAGAATGAAGTAATACAGGTTGATGACCTGGTATTGGCACGTATGGATAATTATTCGGTTTTCGCCATATTACAAACGCATGAACGGCTGAAAACAGAAAAAATGTACCTGCTAAAACTATTCGTGCAAAATGCAGCGCAGGCTATCCGCAATGCTGAATTGAATGAAAAGCTGGTTCAAAAGGAAAAGCTGTCGGCAGTTGGCCAGGTATTGGCTATGGTGATGCACGATCTGCGTTCCCCCATAAAAAATATTAAATTAATCACAAGTTTAATGCGCGAGGATGGCGAGGTTAGTGAAATGGTTGACTTAATTGATCAATCTGCAGAACAAGCCTCAAACATATTTGATGATTTCCTTGATTTTATTAAGGAAACCAAAATAACGAAAGTATCGGTAAATGTGGATAAAATAGTAACCGAAGCAATTAAACAAGCCCAAACACGGGACGGCATTGACCACGTAAAAATCATTAAAAATATTCCGGACACATTAGTTGTACCAGGTGACGAAAGCAAATTGAGAGGGACTATTATCAACCTTGTAAATAATGCAATAGATGTCCTTCACGACAGGGATATAGCTGATGGCGTGATTACTATTTCGGCCAAAGTAGAGGCGAAAGAGGTAACGCTTTATATTACCGATAATGGCCCGGGCATCCCCCCCGAAATTAGCGACACCCTTTTCGAGCCGTTTGTTACAAGCCACAAAAAGAACGGCACCGGCTTAGGGCTTTCAATTGTAAAACAATTTATAATAGGGCATGGCGGAAAAATTGCTGTTTATAACGACCACGGCGCTACCTTCACCATAACCCTGCCTTTATAAACAGTCAATTCTGTCAAATAAATATAACCTGAAAATGAAAACTATCGATATCAGCCTTACAGAACATACAGAACACGGCGCTTTCAAATCCCACGAACTGCAATCCCAAAAATTAGAGCGGTATAAAGCATTTATCAGCGCGTCAGATATTGGCGCATGGGAATATTTTTCGGAAACAGATTTTTTGTGGTGCAATGACATATATTTTTCATTGCTGGGCAGGGATATAAAGGATTATGATTTCTCTGGCCATACCAATTTAACAGAGGTTTGGACAAACTTATTGCATCCCGAAGACCGGAAAAATGCAACCGAACAATTTACCGCATTTCTTAAAAACCCGGAAGGCGCTTATGAAAGTTATTTCCGGATGAAACATAGTAATGGAAGCTGGGTATGGATATGGTCAAGGGGAAGGATGTTTAAGGATACACATGAAAGTTTGCATACTGTTATTATTGGCACACACACAGATATAACCAGGCATAAGAAAGTCGAAGAAGCAATACAACAGGAACGTATTTTACTCAGGACACTGATTGATACCCTGCCTGATATCATTTATGTGAAGGATATTGAAGGACGAAAAATTATAGCAAACCGGGGAGACGTGGAATTTATAGGTGTGGCATCAGAAGAGGAAGTATTGGGTAAAACCGATTTGGATTTATTTAACAATGATATTGGCCTGCGCAGTTATGAAGATGACATGCGGATGATAAAATCAGGTGATCCTATAATAGACAAAGAGGAATATTTTTTGGATGCATCCGGTAAAATGCGCTGGCTGCTAACCACCAAAATCCCTGTGAAGGATGAGCGTGGAAAGATCATCCGTTTATTAGGAATCGGCCATGATATAACGCTTAGAAAACAGGCAGACGAAGTATTAAAAAAATTAAATGAAGACCTGTACCAGCAATCGCAGGAACTAAGCAAACAAGCAGAAGATTTAAAAGCCCTTAATCAACAACTGGAAAAGCAAAAGGAACAGGAACTGGAAAACGCTATAGCGCAAGGGAAATTTGAGATCGCTTCAGAATTTTTACATGATATAGGCAATGCCATGGTTGGGCTTGGGTCGCACTTAAACCGTATCAACAAGGTTGTTGATCAGAATAACCTCAACAATATAAAAAGCTTAACAGTTTTCTTAAAAACGCAACAAACAGCAATAGCCAGTGTAATTGGCGCGCAAAAGGCCGGGGCATTGGTGGCCATCACCGAGGGCATTGAATCAACACAATCCGCTAACGCCAACGAAATAAATAAATCAATCACCGAATTGTTGAATATTATAACCCATATCCAGGAAATATTGAATATTCAAAGGCAGTTGGTAAAAGGCAACCGCGGTGTCCATGAAAGGAAACCGGTTAACCTTGAAAATATTATTTATGATTGCAGGTCGATGCTTTTTGCGTCAACTGATAACAAGCGCATCCGGTTAACATTAAATATAAAACCTGGAACGTACACTATTAAAGGGGACCATACCAAATTGATGCAGGTAATTTTGAATATCCTTAAAAACAGCATCGAGGCTATTGATGCTGATGCCCCTGAAAAAAATATTACTATTGATATGTGCAGTACCGGCGAGGTAGCGGAATTGAAAATTACAGATAACGGACGAGGGTTTGACGCGGAAACCGCGAACATGTTTTTTGTGAGGGGTTTTACAACCAAGAAAAATGGAACAGGGCTGGGATTATACAATTGCAGGACAATAATTGAAAGCCATGCCGGTTCATTTGAAATAAAAAGCGCCGGCCCGGGGCTCGGTGCAGTTTCTTTAATCAGGTTTGCTTTGTAGAGAGAAAAAGTACTTTAATCATACCAGCACTACCTTAATAATAAGCCTTTGGCGAGAAGCTGAAGGCTTTTTTTGTGCTATATTTATTAATGCCACAAGCTGGTTAATTTTTGCGCTTTGGCCATTAATTGATTGCCTATGTCAATATTTATTCTCATTTACATCAATTTTAACCACTGTGCACGTGTCTGTTATGCAATGAAATTGTTACTTCTGTGTTAATATGTTAGCCATTTTAGCAATCGAAAATGATTATTTATTTTTAATTTTACAGATTAACTAATCCTATTATTAGTTAAGACGATTAAAAAACTATAGTTGAAACCTACAGACGACAAAAACCCCGAATACTTCCACAAGGTTGTGGATTGTCAGTATGCTTGTCCCGCACACACCCCTGTACCTGAATATATCAGGCTGATTGCAGCAGGAAAATATACTGAAGCATATATGATAAACTGGGAATCCAATGTTTTTCCCGGAATTCTTGGCCGAACCTGCGACCGCCCGTGCGAACCCGCTTGCCGGCGCGGAAGGATTGAAGAAGAGCCTGTTGCTATTTGTCGCCTTAAGCGCGTAGCCGCAGATCATAAAGACGATGTAAAATCGCTAATGCCGCAGGCGCCTTTTGAAAAAAATGGCAAACGCATTGCATTGATCGGCGGCGGGCCGGCAT
>DATCES010000327.1:0-2778 GCA_036509935.1 Mucilaginibacter sp. | reverse complement strand
AATGCAGCCTATACCGAGGATGGCACAGTTTACGCCCGAAACATGGAAAGGCTGTTAAAGAAATGGGGCACTGCAAAAAACACTGTGCCCGCCCCATACTTGTACCAGAAGAAAAACAAAAGCCGGTACGGCATAGTTTTTTTCGGCACGTCAACCTATTCGGCCGAAGAAGCAATGGATATAATGGTACAGGAAAATATCTCATTTGATGCCATGAGGTTAAAAGCATTCCCTTTTAATAAAACCGTTGACGATTTTATAAATTCTCATGAAAAAGTATTTGTTATCGAACAAAACCGTGATGGCCAAATGCGCAGCTTGCTGATAAACGAACTGAATGCAGACCCGCAAAAATTGGTCCCTGTGTTAAACTACGATGGCATGCCTATTACAGCAGATACCATTATGGTACAGATCAGTAAAAATTTAGCCCCGTCGAAAACCCTCATCTATCACCAGTAAAATATCGCCATGACTTATATACGTTCAAAATTCCGCCACCCCGGTTTACCAAAAAATGACCTGGGATATACCACGCAAGAATATGAAGGCGCTATATCTACATTATGCGCGGGCTGCGGGCACGACTCCATCAGCGCATGCATCATACAGGCATGTTACGAAATGTCAATCGCTCCGCACCGTATAGCAAAATTATCAGGTATCGGGTGTTCGTCCAAAACACCCACGTACTTCCTCGGGCATTCGCATGGCTTTAACTCCGTGCATGGCAGGATGCCCTCGGTAGCTACCGGCGCAAATATGGCCAACCGCGACCTGCTTTATATAGGCGTATCCGGCGATGGTGATACTGCGTCTATAGGGATGGGCCAGTTTGTGCACGTTATCCGCCGAAACCTCAACATGGTTTATATCGTGATGAACAACGGCTGTTACGGATTGACCAAAGGCCAGGATTCAGCCACTGCTGACGAAGGCTCAAAAAGCAAAAAAGGATCGGCCAACCCGTTCCAGCCTGTTGACCTTGCCGGGCTTGCCCTTGAACTTGGCGCATCGTTTGTAGCGCAAAGCTTTTCGGGCGATAAAGAACAGCTGATACCTTTAATAAAAGCGGCAATAGACCATCCTGGTTTTGCGTTCATCAATGTTATTTCGCCTTGTGTTACATTTAATAATAACCCAGGCTCAACAAAATCATACGATTACGTACGCCAGCATATTGAAGCCACCGCTACCATAGATTTTGTACCGGCAGCAAAAGAAATTACAACAACTTACCAAAAAGGCAGCGGAACGGATATACGGATGCACGATGGTTCTTTTATCCACCTGGAAAAACTTGATGAAGCCCTGAACCCTTACGACAGGCTGGCCGCCATGAATGCCCTGCAAAACGCCCGTAACAAAAACGAGATACTCACAGGCCTGTTATACATCGAACCGCAATCAACTGACCTGCATGATACTTTACAAACATCAGACAGGGCGTTGAATAGTTTGGGGCAGGATGAATTATGCCCCGGGGCCGCGGTGCTGGAGGGGGTGAACGCGGAGTTGAGGTGATGTTAGCATTAAAATTGTACCAGGATACGCCCGAATTAAGGCAAACCGGTCTTTATTTGATGCAAATTACTCTGTTTTTACTACCCAAACGTGTTCAAAGCGCCGGTTCCCTCCATTTTACGGGGGGCTATATGCATTTAGGCCACCGTAATTTTTTCAGTTTGTGGGGCTAAATGCGTTTAGGCCCTCGTAATTTTTCAGGTTTGTGGGGCTAAATGCATTTAGCCCATCGTAATAATTTAGACCCATGTTTTGTAAGTTATTGTATATCAATTAAATATACTAAATAATGTTAAAGAACGCCAAAAAGTCGTTTAAAAATAAGCAAAAAAAGTTTTTTTTTATGATAGACGGATGTATGCTGCAAGGCTGCGGGCATTGATTCAAATATAGCAAATTTAAGTGGGATTATCAAGTGGTGCGCGCCTGAATGTGCTACATATAATCAAATTTATAATAAAAAAACTTTCCTTTGGAGAAAGGCTCAAGATGAGCCTACGTATCAATTATAACCTAAAATCTATAAATTATGATAAAGAATTATATCAAAACCGCGTGGCGGAGCCTGGTTAAGAACAAGTTTTTTTCGTTGATCAATATTTTAGGCCTTTCTATTGGCATGGCCGCATGCCTGCTCTTACTTGAATATGTCAGCTTCGAACTTAGTTACGACCGGTTTAATAAAAATGCAGGGGACATTTACCGGGTAGTTAATGATCGGTACAAGAATGGCAAACTTATACAGCACAGTACTATGACTTATTCGGCTGTGAGCAAAGCCATGCAGGCTGATTTCTCCGAAGTTAGCAATTATACACGGGTAATGCCGGGATTCCGGATTCTCATCTTTTACAATGGGAAAAAGTTGGAGGTACAACAATCATTTGGCGTAGAAAATTCATTTCTGAGCATGTTCAGTTACCCGCTGGTATCTGGAGACCCTAAAACCGCGCTCAAAGAACCTCACACAATAGTAATTACACAGTCGCTGGCCAAAAAGATATTTAATGTAAATGATAGCGATATGGCCTCTGTTTTAGGCAAAAAAATCGAAGCCGGTAATGAATCTAATTTTTTTAAGATTACCGGAGTATGCAAGGATGTTCCTGTTAACTCTCACCTCCAATTCGATTGCCTTTATTCTTATATCACAATTTATACTGGTAAAAATGCTTGGTATCAGGCTGATTATGATTTTACTACCCCTAAATTCCGGCATTATATTATGCTTAAGCCCGGGACAGATTATAAAGC
>DATCES010000326.1:0-3082 GCA_036509935.1 Mucilaginibacter sp. | reverse complement strand
GACAAATACCATAAAAACTACGATAAAATTGCCAGGGTAATGCAAAACCAGACCCTGAATGGTGAAACCGCAAGCCTTAAAGCTATGCCAATCCCGGTGGCTTTCCAACTCCGCCACCTTTACAGGGGCAATTTTAAATATGTGGTATTATCTTCATGGACCAATGCCCATCAACTTGCCTTTAAGGATAAAAGCTTATCTGCCCAGGGCAATTTCATGGAACCAGGCGCCCCGGAAATGCTGACGTTAAAAATGTTGAAAGGCACACGGTCTGCATTAAAAGACCCTTCTGCCATTATTCTTTCCGAATCGCTGTCTACGGCAATTTTTGGTAATGCCGACCCAATTAACAAAGCCTTGAAATTGGATGGCCAGAATCTTAACGTGACCGGGGTGTATGAAGATTTGCCGGCAAATACAACATTTAATAATATTTTGTTTATTGCCCCTTGGGAGGTATATGCCAATACGGATGAAGTAAAACAAGCCGCGGGCGATTGGAACCATAATTCCTTCCAGGTTTTTGTCCAGGTTGCCGGATCAGCAGATATGGCTGCTGTTTCTGCAAAAATCAAACAGGTAAAATTCAATAACGTTGATGCCGATGGAAAAAAGTCGAAACCCGAGGTATTTCTATACCCGATGAACCGCTGGCATTTATATTCCGAATTTAAAAACGGTGTAAATACCGGGGGAGATATTAAATATGTTTGGCTTTTTGCTATAACCGGCATTTTTATACTGGTGCTCGCCTGTATCAATTTCATGAACCTAAGTACCGCCCGTTCAGAAAAACGTGCAAAAGAAGTTGGTATCAGGAAGGCGATGGGCTCCATGCGTGGCCAATTAATTGCCCAATTTTTAGGTGAATCGTTATTAATGTCAATTTTAGCTTTTAGCCTGTCACTATTTATCACCCAGCTTTTAATTCCATTTTTTAATGCATTAGCCGGGAAGCAAATGTCCATCTTGTGTACCGAACCTGTGTTCTGGGTACTGGGGTTAGGCTTCGCGGTTTTATGTGGGCTGTTTGCCGGCAGCTACCCGGCATTTTACCTCTCGTCCTTTAAACCGGTGAAGGTGTTAAAGGGAGCAATTCAGGCCGGTAACTGGGCCGGCGTGCCGCGCAAAGCCCTGGTAGTTGTTCAATTTACATTTTCCATAACCATGATCATCGGAACGATCACAGTCTTCCGCCAGGTTCAATTTGCAAAAAGCCGTCCAATAGGCTATAGCCGCAACGGGCTGGTTATTGCAAGGCCTTATTCGGAAGATATCCATCATCATTTTCAAGCCTTCAGAAACGATCTGCTCGAAACTGGTTTGATCTCTGAAGTGGCCGAATCCGGCAACCAAATAACCAAAGGCAGCCGGACAAGCGGCGGTTTTAACTGGCAGGGTAAGGATCCTAATATGAAAGATGAGTTTGCCACCTTCGCGGTAACAGCGGAGTATGGAAAAACCATCGGATGGCAATTCAGGGACGGCAAGGACTTTACAAACGCAGGGCCGTCAGTTTTAAATGACATTGTATTAAATGAGGCGGCTGTAAAATACATGGGGCTTAAAAATCCGGTTGGCCAGATCGTCAGGTGGGATGATAAACCATACACCGTCACCGGCATCACTAAAGACATGATCGTTGAATCGCCTTACGAACCTATTAAACCAACCATTTTTTATATCACTACCGATGCTGGTCCGTTAAACATCCGGATTAACCCAAAAGTCAGCGCAGCCAAAGCGATGAGCGCCATCGAAACGATTTACAAAAAATATGCGCCGGGGCAGCCATTTGACTACCAGTTTGCCGATGAAGAATATGCTAAAAAATTCAATAATGAGGAGCGTATAGGTAAACTGGCCAGCTCATTTGCAATACTCGCAATTTTTATCAGCTGCCTGGGCTTGTTTGGCATGGCCAGCTTTATGGCGGAACAGCGGACAAAGGAGATAGGCGTTCGCAAAGTATTGGGCGCAACGGTTCTTAACTTATGGCAGCTGCTTTCAAAGGACTTTGTTGTACTGATAATCATTGCGCTGCTTATTGCAACACCCGTTTCGTATTATTTTATGCATCAATGGCTGCAAGGTTACCAATACCGCACAGGGATTTCGTGGTGGATATTTGCATTAACGGCCATAGGCGCTGTTGTCATCACATTGCTAACGGTGAGCTATCAAAGTATAAAAGCGGCATTGGCTAACCCGGTGAAGAGTTTGAGAAGCGAGTGAGGGAAAGTGGGCAGTTTGCAGTAGCAGTTGGCAGTGAAGCTTAAAGCAGAAAGACCAAAGCGAAAAGCCAAAAATAGCCCGGCGACAGGCTCTAATGACCAATGACACAATGAACAAATGACCAAATAAAATGATAAAAAACTATTTAAAAGTTGCTTGGCGCAACCTTGTAAGGAACAAGGCGCATACGTTAATCAATATTGCAGGCCTTTCCGTTGGGTTGGCCTGTAGTTTGCTTATTTTGTTATGGGTGCAGGACGAACGCAGTGTAGATGGCTTTCACGCCAACGGCAATCAACTGTACCAGGTGTATGAACGCAACATACATGATGGGATAATTGATGCGGGTTATAATACGCAGGGTTTATTGGCCGATGAATTAAAAAGGAGAATACCAGAAGTGCAATATGCAAGCGGTTTGGAACAGATTCACCCATTTACATTTGAAGCTGACCATAAGGTTCTCAAAATGGATGGGTCAAATGCAGGAACTGACTTTTTCCGGATGTTCAGTTACCCGCTATTGCAAGGGACGCCTGAAGCTGCCTTAAATACACCCGCCGGTATTGCCATTTCCCGCAAAATGGCTGAAGGATTTTTTGGGTCTGCTGAAAATGCCATTGGAAAGACTATTCGTATGGAAAATAAAGATAATCTGTTAATTACAGCCGTCTTTGAAGATTTACCGGCTAATTCTTCCGTACAATTTGATTTTTTAAGAAGCTGGAAGGAATATGTAGCAGAAAATTCATGGGTGAATAATTGGGGAAATACAAGCCCCGCTACCTTTGTGCAACTGCGTGCTGATGCCGACCCGGTTAAAGTAGGAGCTAAAATCAGGAACTTT
>DATCES010000325.1:0-3168 GCA_036509935.1 Mucilaginibacter sp. | reverse complement strand
GGCGGCGGCGGGGGCGCATGCCGCCCGCAAATATCCCCGGATGGCAAACTGCTGGCTTTTGTAAAACGTATAAGGCTAAAATCGGTATTATATATTCATGATTTAAGTACTGGCGAAGAATGGCCGGTATATGATGATCTTTCCCACGATCAGCAGGAGACATGGGCAATTTTTGGGGTGTACCCTAATTTTGGATGGATGCCCGACAGTAAAAATATCATTTTTTATGCTAAAGGGAAAATATGGAACCTGGATACCAATACCCTGAATGTTGTCCAGGTACCTTTTGAAGTAACAACACAACAAACAATTACCGAGGCGCTGCATTTTCCGCAAAAGGTTTTCCAGGATGAATTTCCGGTTAAAATGATCCGCCAGCTTACCACATCGCCTGATGGAAGCATGGTAGCTTTTAACGCCGCCGGGTATATTTACATAAAAATTCTGCCCAATGGTAAACCGGAGCGCATTACATCTACCAACGACTTTGAATATGAGCCATCTTTCAGCCCTGATGGGAAATCCCTGGTTTATGTTGACTGGAGCGATGAGCTAAAAGCATCCGTTAACAAGATTGACCTTGTTACCTGCCTGGTAACACGGCTTACGCCCGAAAAGGGTTTTTATTATTCCCCGAAATTTTCAAATAAAGGCGATAAGGTAATTTACCGTAAAGGCGAAGGGAACGAAACATCGGGCTTCGCCTTTGGCAAAAATCCGGGGATTTATACCGTTCCCGCTATCGGGGGCATACCTAAAATTATCATTAACAACGGTATTTATCCCCGGTTTTCAACCGATGATTCCAAAATATATTACCAAAGCAATGACGGGGACAAAAAGGCCTTTAAATGCATGGATACGACAGGCGCTAACCAGCAAATATTATATACTTCAAAATATGCCACGCAGTTTAGCCCAAGCCCTGATGGCAAATGGATGGCCTTTACCGAATTGTTCAACTGTTATATCACCCATATAGTTTATACCGGCAGTCCGCAGGATTTGTCGGCAACAAATAAAGCGCTGCCATTAAGCAAATTAACCCGGGATGCAGGCACTTACCTGCACTGGAGCAGGGACAGCCGGAAACTACTATGGACATTAGGGCCAAAATACTTTGCCAGGGATATAGATAATGCCTTCCCGTTTGAGGGCGATGGCAGGGACAAAACCCCTGTAGTTGATACTTCGGGGATAGATATTGGCCTGAAATTAAAAACCGATGTTCCCGATGGGAAAATAGCCTTAAAAAATGCCCGTATTATCACCATGAAAGGCAATGAAGTAATTGAGAACGGGACAATTATCATTGACCATAATAAAATTTCGGCGATAGGGAAAGCTGCGGACATACCAATACCCGACAGTGCAAAAGTTTATGACCTCAGCGGCAAAACCATAATGCCGGGTATAGTTGATGTGCATGCCCACTTGCACCCCAGCCCTGATGGCATTTCGCCCCGGCAGGATTGGAATTATTATGCCAACCTGGCCTACGGGGTAACTACAGCGCATGATCCTTCGGGCAACACGGAAATGGTTTTCAGCCAGTCGGAAATGTTAAAGGCGGGGAACATGGTTGGCCCCAGGGTATATTCAACCGGCACTGTTTTATATGGCGCTGACGGCGATTTTAAAACGGTGATGAATAGCCTTGACGATGCACGTTCCAATTTGCGGAGGTTAAAAGCTGTTGGCGCTTTTTCGGTAAAAAGTTATAACCAGCCCCGGCGCGAGCAGCGCCAGCAGATTATTGAAGCCGCGCGTGAATTGCAAATGGAGGTGGTGCCCGAAGGCGGGTCAACTTTTTTCACCAACATGAATATGATACTTGACGGCCATACCGGGATTGAACACAATATACCTGTGTGGCCGGTTTATAAAGATGTAAAAACCTTGTGGAATGACAGCAGATCAGGTTATACCCCGATGCTTATAGTTTGTGACGGCACCCAATGGGGCGAAAATTTTTGGTATGACCGAACGGATGTTTGGAAAAACGACCGATTGCTTTCATTTACGCCGCAATATATCATCGATGCCAGGTCAAGGCGCAGGACCACCTCAGAATACGGCGATTACGGACATATTGACGTTTCAAAATATGTAAAACAGATAGCTGATGGCGGCACAAAGGTAAACTTAGGTTCGCATGGGCAAATACAGGGGCTTGGCGCACATTGGGAACTCTGGATGCTTGCCCAGGGAGGTATGGAACCAATGCAGGCCATCCGGTGCGCAACTATCAACGGCGCTTCTTATTTAGGAATGGACAAAGAAATAGGCTCGCTGGAAACCGGGAAGCTGGCCGATCTAATAGTTTTAGATGAAAACCCTCTTGTTGATATCCATAACAGCGATAAAATAAAATATGTAATGGTAAACGGACGGCTATTTGATGCCGGATCAATGAACGAAATCGGGAACCGTGAAAAGCCGCGCATGCATTTCTGGTGGCAGGAAAACCGGGGCGAAATGTCAACCCCGCCGGTTGGCAACGCCGAAACTTATTTGTTCACTGCCCAAGATGGGGATTGAGGGGAATTTTGGGGTTAATATTTACGATTTGTGGTTTAATTGATTGTTAAAGCCGGAATATCAGCGCCGTATTAATTTGTAATAAAATTTATTGAAAAAAATCGTGTTTTCACCCTAAAGAAACCTAAAAACAGGGGATATTAGCGCTCAAATAAGAAATGCAACAAAAGCTAAATAAATATTCTTAAATTTGCGCCCTTTAAAATTCATATCTTTAAACATGAAATTATCCCAGTTCAAGTTCAACCTGCCCGACTCATTAATTGCCAACACCCCCGCAAGCATTCGTGATGAATCGCGATTAATGGTACTTCATCGCGATTCAGGAAAAATTGAGCATAAAATATTCAAAGATATATTGGATTATTTTGATGACAAGGATGTAATGATCCTGAACAACACCAAAGTGTTCCCTGCGCGTATGTATGGCAACAAAGAAAAAACAGGGGCTACAATTGAAGTTTTTTTGTTGCGCGAATTAAATAAGGAACTAAGGTTATGGGATGTTTTGGTTGATCCGGCCCGTAAAATACGCGTTGGCAATAAATTATATTTTGGTGATGATGACCTTTTAATTGCCGAAGTTGTTGATAATACCACCTCGCGCGGCCGTACCATCCGTTTTTT
>DATCES010000324.1:0-2280 GCA_036509935.1 Mucilaginibacter sp. | reverse complement strand
AAATATTGAACGTTGAAAAAGCCATGGAGCATAAAATTTATGAAAACGAGGAAATAAAAAATATGTTCACCGGTCTGGGGGTTAGCATTGGTACACCCGAGGACGATAAAGCCTTAAACATAGCCAAGCTACGTTATCATAAAATAGTAATCATGACGGATGCCGATGTTGACGGATCACATATTACCACATTGATATTAACGTTTTTCTTCCGTTATATGAAGGAGTTAATTGAATTTGGATATGTTTATGTGGCGTCGCCGCCGTTGTACCAGGTAAAAAAAGGAAAAGAATCTGAATATTGCTGGACTGAGGAACAGCGTGATGCAGCCGTTCAAAAATTGAAAGGGACGGGAAAAGAGGATAGCGTACATATACAGCGTTATAAAGGTTTGGGCGAGATGAATGCCGAGCAATTATGGGAAACCACTATGGATCCGGCAAGGCGAACGCTAAAACGCGCAAGCATTGAGAATGCTGCCGAATGTGATCATACTTTTTCCATGCTGATGGGCGATGAAGTTGGCCCGCGCCGGGAATTTATTGAGAAGAACGCAAAGTATGCAAGGATAGACACATAGGGGCACGAGCGCAGGGTTCCCCTCTTGAGAGGGGCAGGGGTGTGTTTATCAAACATACGTCAATATTTTACATTGATTTTGTCAAATACCCAAATTGAAAATGAGTTATCAATTTAATTGTGCGGCGTAAAATCATTCCATATAATTCTAACCTAAAAGAATTAGCCCGGAAGCTAAGAAATGACAGTACGCTGGGTGAAGTTTTGCTTTGGAATGAATTAAAAAATAAGCAAATGTATGGGTATGACTTTCACCGTCAAAAGCCATTATTAAATTATATAGTTGATTTATATTGTTATGAGCTAAACCTGGTAATTGAAATAGACGGACAATATCATAACTATGAAGAAAAGTACAATGCAGATATATTACGGGACCAGCAGCTTGGAAAATATAATTTGACCATACTGCGTTTTACCGAACAGGAAGTAAGGAAGGATATGGTTAATGTTATCAGAGCTATAGAACAGCATGTTTTGGAACAAAATCCTGATCTGTCTCTGGATGGGGAATAGTAAGGTTTGAATAGCATATCTGATAAACACACCCCTAACCCCTCTCAAGAGGGGAACTTTTTATTTCGCAACAAAAGTCGTTTCTTCCCATAATTAATCACCGCTTTATATTTCATCAAAATATCGCCTCCTAAAACACCTAACACTTCGGGGTGGCCTAATTGCCGGTATGCAATGTTGATGGTAGAAAGGTTTAATACAGCCACTTCAAATTCATCAATTAATAAGCTGCCAATATACATATCGTTAACAATGGCGGTTGATGAAGCCATTGTATTTGTACCCAGCCCGGTGGAAAGCTGGTCGCTTAAAATAACAACTGCTTGTTGATGGGCTTGTAGCAGCATAGTTTGATCAAAAGCCGTTTTCGATGCGCCGGTATCAACCACAAGTGTAAAAGGTTTTCCAAAAACCGAGATGTTTACCAATGGATGAAATCCATCTTCCTGCAGATCAATAATTTGTAAAGGGACAATTATCCTATCTTCCATCATTAAATCAATAATTGAACTTACTGTAATTCAACATTATTAAAACGGATAGCCAATCCCAAGATTGAATACGCCATTCTGGCCAAAGCGAATTGCCGAATGGTTGGGCTCAAGAAAAGGGAAACCAATATCGGCGCGCAATAATAATACCGTGAAGTTAAAGCGCAATCCAAACCCGGCATCTGCGGCTATTTGATTAATGAAGTTTTTACCAAAGGCTGCACCTGGTAAATAAGGATTACTGTGCAACAGCCAGATATTGCCGGCATCAACAAATAATGCACCCTCAACCACGCTGAATAACTTTGGGCGGTATTCGATATTTCCTTCGATTTTTATATCGCCTGATTCATCGGGCAGGAAACCAATGCCCTGCCTTAAGCCTGCAGACAGGTTATAAGCGCCCGGGCCTATTGAATGTGCCTGGAAACCGCGCAGGCTGTTTGCGCCCCCGATAAAAAATTGCTGCGAGTATGGCAAAACAGTTGAGTTGCCATAAGGCAGGCCAACATCAACCATGAATCGTGTTGCAAGGCTGCTGCCGGGGCCTAATTTATGATAAAACCTTATCTCGTTCTCCAATTTTACGTACTGATCAAAGATGATACCGAATAGTTTGCTAACCCTTTTCGGCGTATCAGCGCCTGTTACAATTCCGTATAAATTTCCGGATAAACTTACCTTGCCATTATA
>DATCES010000323.1:0-3639 GCA_036509935.1 Mucilaginibacter sp. | reverse complement strand
ATGTAATATGGCATGTAATTCATTGCCGTCCCTTTTAAGGGACGGGAGGATAGACAAAGAGATAAGGGCTTTAGCCAAAATTGGCCGATTAGCGACAATATGATTTGCACCCTCAATATGGTTATTTAATGAAAAAAAATAATGCACAGCATATACGGGAGCGTTCATTTCAAATATGTAATTGGCTGATAAAGAATAATATACATCTTAATGAAAATTATACTAAATGCAATTAGTTGATTATCAGGTGTTCACGAGTTTTCACCCAAGTGTTGTTGTGAAATGAACGTGAACACCTGTGCAAAAGACCACTTAAATCAACAGATATCCTGTAACTTTATGGCGAATGGGGTATCTAATACAAAACCTGTTAACTGTAATCAATTTTATCCATGTTAAGCATCCGCAACATTGTAAAACGGTACGCCGGGCACACGGCAATAGATGATGTAAGTTTAGAAGTAAAAAGCGGGCAGATATTCGGCCTTTTAGGGCCTAACGGCGCCGGCAAAACTTCGCTGATCCGCATCATCACACAAATTACCGCGCCCGACTCCGGCGAAATTTATTTTAACGGCGAAAAACTCCATCAATCGCATATTGAACGGATTGGTTACCTGCCCGAGGAACGCGGCCTTTATAAAAAAATGGAGATCGGCGAGCAGATGATCTACCTTGCCCGGTTAAAAGGGTTAAGCAGGGATGAGGCTGTAAAAAGGTTAAAAATATGGTTCCGGAAACTGGGCATGGAAACCTGGTGGAAAATGAAAATAGAGGAGCTTTCAAAAGGCATGCAGCAAAAGGCGCAGTTTGTGGCCACCGTATTGCACGAACCCGACCTTATTATTTTGGATGAACCTTTCAGCGGTTTCGACCCTGTAAACGCCGAAGTGATAAAAGACGAGATACTTGAACTGAACCGCAAAGGCGCAACAATTTTATTTTCGACCCACCGGATGGAATCGGTTGAGGAATTATGTGATAGTATTGCGCTGCTCGACAAGTCAAAAAAAATTCTTGATGGCAGCATCAGGGCTATTAAAAACACCTACCGCAATAATGTGTACCTGGTTGAGTATGCAGGCGAAAGGATCAGTTTTAATGGCGCCCAACCTTTTGAACTGATTAATGAGGTTGCTGATGATGGTAACAGCCATACTATCAGGATAAAACTTAATACGGGCAACACCTCAAATGATGTATTGCAATACCTGCTGCCAAAAGCGCGCATAAATATGCTGCAGGAAGTAGTGCCAAGTATGAACGAAATTTTTATTGAACAAGTAAACCGCCTGGGCCATGAATAAAGTTTTACTCATAATACAACGCGAATACCTTACCCGTGTAAGGAAAAAGGCATTTATCATTATGATATTCGTGGTGCCATTATTAATTTTAGGCATGGGCGCCGCTATAACCCTGATTGCCGAAAATAGTAACGATTTAAGCGACCGGCAAGTGGTTAAAGTTGTTGATGAAAGCGGCCTGTTTGCAGGAAAGTTTCATAATGAAAAAAACCTGACATTTGAAACCACCCAACAATCAATAACTGCTGTTAAGGCTGAATGTAAAAAGGACGAAAATCTGTCAGCATTACAAATACCTGTTGATTATGCTAAGAAGGATGCGGTAGGGATATTTTCAAAAAAGAAGCCGGGCATCATACTTACCGAAAAAATAGAAAACCAGATGAACGCTATTGCCATTACTAATGGCATGATAAAAAACCATATCGATACTGCCATTCTTCATTCAGTTAAAAGCGATATATCGCTCAATGCGATAGAAATAACTGAAACCGGTGACAGTAAAACGAACCTGGGCGCTAATATCGCTGTAGGTATTGCCTGCGCTATTTTAATCTATTTGTCGCTGTTTATTTATGGGGCACAGGTAATGCGCGGTGTAATTGAAGAAAAAACGAGCCGGATCATAGAAGTGATCATATCCTCGGTAAAACCTTTCCAGTTGATGCTTGGGAAAATTATAGGGGTCGGGTTGGTAGGGTTAACCCAGTTTAGCGCCTGGATCATCTTGTCCATTATTTCGACCAAGATAGCTGGGCATGCTTTTTCTTCCCCGCAAGGCGGACTGATGGGCGCCCTGTCTGTTTTGCAAACCATCCATTTTGGGAAAGTATTAAGCTGCTTTATTTTCTATTTCTTAACAGGCTATCTTTTGTATAGCGCAATGTTTGCAGCAGTAGGCTCGGCAGTTGACAGCGAAACCGAAACGCAACAATTTATGTTCCCAATTACCCTTCCTTTATTATTTACGTACATATTATCAGTCTCCATTTTATTCAGGGCGCCTGATAGCCCATTAGCGGTGTGGTTGTCGATAATCCCATTTACGGCACCGGTTGCTATGATGTTGCGCTTACCCTTTGGTGTTCCGCTATGGCAGCTGGCAGTTTCGATGTCACTAATGATTGTTGCTTTCCTTTTCACCACCTACGTGGCAGCGCGTATATATCGCGTCGGGATTTTAATGTATGGTAAAAAGGCAAGTTATAAGGAACTTGTAAAATGGTTTTTTTATAAAGAGTGAGTTGATTTCGGATTTACGATTTCGGATTTGTTTTTATTTCGGAATTCGAGTGCTCGATTTCGTATTTTGCAATTTTTAAAAGTCTCCCCAACCGGGGGAGATTTAGAGGGGGCTGATTGCATGAATAAACGCGTAGCCATAATGGATCTTGGCACCAATATTTTCCATTTGCTGATTGCTGAAAGTACCTCTACGGGCTTTAAAGAAATTGTTCATGAACAGGAAGCCGTTAAATTAGGCGAAGGCGGCATCAACAAAGGGTTTATACAATCAACAGCATTTGAGCGTGGCGTTAAAGCTATGCAGCGGTTTAATCAATTGAATGTAAAACATCATGCCCAACAAGTTAGGGCAATAGCTACTTCAGCTTTGCGAAACGCTGCAAATGGTCAGGATTTTATTGATGAAATTAAGGCCAAAACAGGCATCGATATTGAAGTTATTGATGGTGATACCGAAGCATACCTTATTTACAAAGGCATTAAAGCTGCAGGATGTTTAACCAAACAAAACAGTTTGATTATTGATATAGGCGGCGGGAGCGTTGAATTTATAATTTGCAATGTTAAAGGGGTACTTTGGAAACAAAGTTTTGAGATCGGCGCGGCCAGGCTTATGGACAGGTTCCACCGCACTGACCCCATCCCCCCAGAATCCATCACTGCATTAAACCTCTACCTTCAAGATTGTTTGAAAGACCTGATCGAAGCCTCATTAAATCATCCTATTAAAAATATCATTGGCTCATCAGGGGTGTTTGAAAGTTATGCCGAAGTAACTGAACGGGCAAAAGGAAATCCTTTCAACCTGGAAAATACAAAGTATTACGAATTTAACCGTGATGAGCTTTTAGGTTTGATAGAAAAATTCGTCCGCTCATCTCACCAGGAGCGTTTGGTTACAAAAGGCATTATCCCGATAAGGACTGATATGATTGTTACTGCTTCATTGCTCGCAAGGTTTGTTATTGAAAAGCTGGGGATAAATAAGGTTGCAATGTCAACAAACTCGTTGAAAGAGGGTGTTTTGGCGGAGATGATGGGTTAATATTTATTCGTTTTTTCAATATCATATATCATTAACAAATGA
>DATCES010000322.1:0-3864 GCA_036509935.1 Mucilaginibacter sp. | reverse complement strand
TAATATTGTGGCAACAGAGACAAATGCAGATAGTGGCATCGAAGCTATACAGGCATACCAGCCCGACATGATTTTTTTAGACATACAAATGCCCGGAAAATCCGGGTTTGACCTGCTAAAAGCATTTAACAATATCAATTTCGAGATAATTTTTATTACAGCTTATGATCAGTATGGCATACAGGCCATTAAATTTTCTGCCTTAGATTATTTGCTGAAGCCGGTAAATATCAATGAATTAAAATTGGCTGTTGAAAAAGCGCGGCAGAAAATCATCGCGAAGCAAAAAGACTACAACATCGCAAACCTGCTGGAGTACATCAAAGCAGGAAATAAGGAAATCCCCAAAATAGCGCTGCCAACCCTGCAGGAGATCATGTATGTGCGCGTGGATAATATTATCCGTTGCGAAGCATCAAACAACTATACCCTGTTTTACCTGCAAAACGGCGAAAAAGTACTGGTTTGCAAAACATTAAAAGAATTTGCCGAACTATTAACACCCCATAATTTTATCCGCACACATCAATCGCACCTGGTTAATTTACATTTTGTAAAGAGTTTTTTAAGAGAAGACGGCGGCACACTATTTTTAACCGACCAAACAAAAGTGCCTATTTCAAGGCAAAACAGGGATATGGTTAAAGAAAAGCTAAACAATACACTTTTTTCTACCTTTAATTTATTATGAAAAAGACCATCTCAACACTTGCATTTATTTTATCGGTTTCCTGCTTACTTGCACAAGGCGTAACCGGCGACTGGTACGGTGCGCTAAATATCCAGGGGACATCATTGCCCCTTGTTTTCCATATTACCAAAAATGGGGATGTTTACAGCACCCTTATGGACAGTCCCAAGCAGGGCGCAAAGGGATTTGCAACGGGTGTAACTACCGTCAATGGCAACGAACTTCAAATCGATGCAGCAAGTAAGGGCATAACTTATACAGGTACATTTTTACCTGACAGCAATAAAATAACTGGCATATTTAAGCAGGGTGCAGGCAGTTTCCCGCTAAGTTTTTTCAGGACATCATCGGCAATAACCGAAGCGCCGGTAATAAGGCCGCAAGACCCCAAAGATTTTCCATACAAGCGCGAAGATGTAGCTTTTGATAATCCGAAAGGTGGCGACCGTTTAGCGGGTACGCTTACTATGCCGTCAGATGGCAAAGCATCTAAAATTGTAATTTTAATAACCGGCTCCGGTCCGCAAAATCGTAATGAAGAATTAATGAACCATCGCCCGTTTTTAGTATGGAGCGACTGGCTTACCCGTCACGGTCTTGCCATATTGCGTTATGATGACCGGGGGGTGGGACAGTCTACAGGTAATTTTCAAACAGCTACTTCCGCTGATTTTGCGGATGATGCTGAAGCCGCTGTGAATTATATATTGTCGCGGCCCGATCTGAAAAACCTTTCCATCGGTTTGATGGGCCACAGCGAGGGCGGCCTGATAGCGCCAATGGTAGCTAGCAGGAATAAGGCAGTAAAGTTTATTGTTTTGCTGGCGGGCCCGGGAGTTCCAACACTACAGTTACTGGTAAAGCAAACCGCCGACCAAATGAATGGTGCGCCTGCCGCCGCTGTTGAGCGAAGTGTAGACCGAAATAAAAAATTGTATGGAGTGGTTGTTCAAAACCCTACTTTATCAACTGCTCAATTGCAACAGCTAATACAAACAACCTTATACGATGATATGCGGGCCCATCCGGGTTTCGGTATTGACAGTACAAATATTAAAGGCATTATAATACAGGTATGTGCCCAGTTGCTTAGTCCTTGGATGCGGTATTTTTTGGCTGTTGATCCTGCTGATTACTTAGCCAAAGTAAAATGCCCCGTGCTGGCGCTTGACGGCACACTGGATATGCAGGTAAATGCCGAAGCTAATTTGGCAGGCATAAAAGCAAGCCTGGAAAAAGGCGGCAATAAAAATTTTGAAGTGGTTGACCTGGATGGATTAAACCACCTGTTTCAAAAAGCCGCCACCGGCGCATTGGCCGAGTATGGACAAATCCAGGAAACAGTTGACCCGGTTGCCCTGGAAAAGGTGTCGGCGTGGATAAATAAGTTGTAAAGAAATCAAAAAGGATCCCGCCCAGACAAGCGTCCTCGCTTGGCTGCCAATAATTTTGAGCGTAAACGCTAAGGAACGGGAACTGATATATGGTTAAAAATTGCATTACAATCAGTCTTTTCGCGTCTATGTTTGTGTTGTCGCCACAGGTGTTCGGAAGAGTCAAAAAATAGGCTTTGTTATTCTGTCCGTGGGACAGGATGACAAATTCATTTTTTTTATCTGCTGTCCATTAACATGTTAAAACTTTTCTTAATATTAATCCCATATAAAATAGTAATCCATAAGCTTTAACCTTATTTAACATTTTCCACTAAGATATTTTCATTTTAGAAATTTAAATTGCAACCAATCTCAACTTTTCTTCGTCTTGCCCATCATGAAACATAAACTTGCCATCTTTATTTTATTTAGCTTAATCTGTCGATTAGCTTACGCTCAAACTATAATCATCGAAGGCGTTGTAACCGACGCTCAAAATCACCAGGCCGTACCTTTTGCAACATTAGGCATCAAGGGGAAGAATATTGGAACGGTAGCGGATGAAAATGGCATATTTAATTTTGCGATAAATGCAGGACTTGCAGATGAACCACTAATCGTTTCTGCGGTGGGTTATAGTCCGGGAAGTATTATCATTGGGAAGTTTAAGCAGGGCAAGCAGGAAATTAGTCTTATTCGATCAGCTATAACCCTGAACACCGTTGTTATTAAGCCTGACAAGTTTAAAACTATGATTTTCGGCAGAACTGGAAACAGTACTATGATGGTGGCTAACATGTTAATCGAACGAGACCTTGTCAATGATAACTTAGGTAAGGAACTGGCCTCAATAATACCTATAGACAAACACAGTTATCTGAGGGACTTTAATGTGCACGTGGTGTTCAACAATTTTCAAAGTGTCAAGTTTAGACTAAACTTTTATAGTGTGAAAGACGGACAACCCGATCAGCCAATTGTCAATAAGAATATTTTGTTTGATGTTACCCAAAGAAATGGATGGCTAAAGGTAGATCTGACCAAGTACCATATTTATCTCGACGGCTACAAGGAAATAGCGGTGGCAATACAATGGGTTAAAAGTGTTAAAATGGACACCGTTGCCAAAGCGGCCTTCGGTGTGTCGGTAGCGCCGATTCCGTTCCACTCGGCGTATTTTCGCAATAAGAGCCAAGCCGATTGGAAAAAGTTTTCGACCGTTTATGTCGCGTTCAATATCACCGCAGACAGTTTTAAACCAGATAAGGAAAAGGACGAGGAAACAATCGTACAGCCGGAAGAACAAATTGCCGTAAATGATAGCATTAAAAATTACGTAGCCTATACCCGGTTTGCCGAAGAAGCTACTTCTTCTGGATATGGCAATGACAGCACGGCTGGAAAATACATACATTTATCTGATGCCAACATTTATTATGAGGTACATGGTTCCGGCCAACCACTGCTGCTCTTGCATGGCAACGGCAGTTCTATCGCCTCATTTTATAAGCAGATATCCATATTTGCCAAATACTATAAAGTCGTTGCAGTAGATACACGGGCACAAGGAAAAAGCACCGACTTCACCGCCTTACCACTTACGTATGAAAAGTTCGCACAGGATATGAAACTACTGTTGGACTCGCTTCATATCAAACAAACCAATATATTAGGATGGAGCGATGGCGGCAACACTGGCCTGATCATGGCAGCGAAATATCCTTCTTATGTCAATAAATTGGTAACCGTTGGTGCCGTCCTCTATCCCGAGGGCGTTGACCCCGATTTGTTGAACAG
>DATCES010000321.1:0-3318 GCA_036509935.1 Mucilaginibacter sp. | reverse complement strand
GCATACCTCGCAGGGCCGCACGCCAGACTCAGGTAAATATTCGGCACATGCTTATGTAGCGCACTTTGTTGAGGCGCATGTACACCCGGCCACAGGTGAAGTTAAAGTAAAAAGGGTGGTTTCGGCAGTTGATGGCGGCAGGATCATTAACCCGGTAACCGCCCGGAGCCAGATCATCGGAGGGGTGGTATGGGGGATAGGCATGGCATTAATGGAAGAAGGGGTGATTGATAACCGTTATGGCAGGTATGTAAACAGTAGCCTGGGCGATTATCATGTAGCCACCAATGCCGATGTGCCGCAGATTGAAGTGATTTTTATTGATAAAAAGGATCCGGTTACCAACCCAATGGGCTCAAAAGGCATTGGCGAAGTAGCTATTGTAGGCTTTGCCGCAGCAGTTGCCAACGCGGTGTTTAATGCAACAGGCAAAAGGGTGAGGGATTTACCGGTTACCCCGGATAAATTGGTGTGAGGTTGACCTGCTTAATCAACCAACGCTAAAACTTCAGGTTCGCCTTCAGCCATTGCTGAACTTCTTCTTGTTTGATAATTTCGGGGGGTAATTTATCATGTAACAGTTTTTCCATCTTATTGCCGGTATTGGAAAAACGGTAATCCCAAAGCCCCATAAGCTTGTTTATTAAATAAACTACTTCATTCCCTTCTTCTTTATTAAACAAGGTATCATCAGGCTTGCCATTAACGCGTGGATCATGCTGGACATAAGCAGTCCATTTATAATCGGAATAAAATAAATTTCTTCTTGAAAACAAGATCATGATCACAGTAATTTCTCTAAAGATACTGATAAATACCGGGGTTTAGTTTTTTTTAACTTTTGCGGGCATTAAAATTATGCAGAATGTTTTTACATCGTCTGCACATCCGCACATCTGAAATCTGCACATTATTCAATCACGCTTTCTTCAAACGCATAATCCTCTATCGGCGGGCAACTGCAAACCAGTGTCCTGTCGCCATACGTATCATTTACACGGCCAACCGACGGCCAGAATTTATAGGCAGCTACATAGGGCAGCGGGAACGCGGCTTTTTGGCGGGTGTAGGGATGTTCCCATTCATTCGCGGTAATAACCGATGCCGTGTGCGGTGCATTTTTTAAAGGGTTATCGGTTTTATCGGCAATCCCTTTTTCAACATTGTCAATCTCATGCCGGATGGCGGTCATCGCATCGCAAAAACGGTCAAGCTCGTGCTTTGGTTCCGACTCCGTAGGTTCAATCATAACTGTACCTGCAACCGGGAATGATACTGTTGGCGCATGGAAACCATAGTCCATCAAACGTTTGGCGATATCGGTAACCTCGATGCCAAAGCTTTTAAAGGCGCGGCAATCTAATATCATTTCGTGGGCGCAACGGCCATTAGCGCCGGCATATAACACCGGGTAGTGGTGTTCTAAACGGGCTTTAATATAGTTGGCGTTAAGTATGGCGTAACGCGTGGCATCGGTAAGGCCCGCGCCGCCCATCATGGCGATATAGGCATGGGAAATTATAAGTATGGATGCCGACCCCCAGGGCGCTGATGACACAGCATGGATTGACTTGCCCCTTTCAATATCAACAACCGCGTGCCCCGGTAAATAAGCGGCCAGATGTTTTGCCACACCGATAGGCCCCATGCCTGGTCCGCCACCGCCATGGGGGATACAGAATGTTTTATGCAGGTTTAAATGGCAAACATCAGCCCCGATATTGGCCGGGCTTGTTAAGCCAACCTGGGCGTTCATGTTGGCGCCGTCCATATAAACCTGGCCGCCATTTTGGTGAATGATATCACATATTTCAACGATCGATTCCTCAAACACGCCATGTGTTGACGGGTAAGTAACCATCAGCGCCGAAAGCTCATTTTTATATTGTTCAGCTTTTTCTTTAAGGTCGGCTACATCAATATTCCCGTTTTCATCGCACTTTACCACTACAATCTTCATCCCGGCCATGGCAGCTGATGCCGGGTTGGTGCCATGTGCCGACGACGGGATCAGGGCGATATTGCGTTGGCTTTCGCCCCTGTCGCGATGATAAGCGCGGATAACCATTAAGCCGGTATATTCACCTTGTGCGCCTGCATTTGGCTGTAAACTCATGGCGGCAAAGCCGGTAATTTCGCAAAGCCAGTTATTCAGTTCATCAAATACCTGCATATAACCGCCAACCTGGTCGGTTGGGGCAAAGGGGTGCATTTTGCTGAATTCCGCCCAGGTAACCGGCACCATTTCAGTAGTGGCGTTCAGTTTCATGGTACATGAACCCAGGGCGATCATGGAATGGCATAGCGATAAATCTTTCGCTTCGAGCGATTTTATATAACGCAGCATTTCATGCTCCGAATGATGGGAATTAAATAAGGTATGTGTTAAATAGGCTGATTTGCGCTGCAGGTCAGCCGGGATAACTGTTTTAATATTTTCCTTTAGTTCATCAAAACTTACATCATTCACTGATTTTCCCTTTACCCTGGCAAAAAAACGGACAATGGTTTTAATATCTTCAGATGAAGTAGTCTCATCTATTGAAATAGTCACTTCCGAACCTTTATAATGAAAGTTCATTTCATTGTTGATGGCTTCGGCATGTACCGGGTTTGCAAGGTCGCCAAGCTCAAATTTGAGCGTATCAAAAAACGACTTGTTCAATTGCTCATACCCAAGTTGTTGTAATGAACTGGTCAATAAAACTGCAAGGCCGTGTATCCTTTCAGCAATTAATTTTATTCCGGCCGGGCCGTGATAAACGGCGTACATGCCAGCCATAATAGCAAGCAATGCCTGGGCAGTACAAATATTTGAAGTGGCTTTATCCCTACGGATATGCTGCTCGCGGGTTTGCAGCGCCATACGCAAAGCATAATCACCGGCACTATCAATAGTAACACCGATGATGCGGCCGGGCAGCGAGCGCTTATATTCCTCTTTGGTAGCAAAAAAAGCAGCATGAGGGCCACCAAATCCCATAGGTACGCCAAAGCGCTGGGTTGAGCCAACCACAATATCAGCGCCCCATTCGCCAGGGGGGCTTAACAGTGCAAGGCTCATAATATCAGCCACAACGGTTAGTTTAATGCCTTTTTTATGCGCTTCGGCAGCATAATCAGTATAATTGTAAACTGCACCGCCGCCCGCAGGATATTGCACTATGGCACCGAACATATCGTCCGAAAGCTCAACAGTGCGATGATCGCCAATTTTTAATTCGATGCCATAAGGTTGCGCACGGGTTTTTAAGATATCGATGGTTTGGGGGAACAATTCTCCGGACACAAAAAACACGTTCGCTTTTTGATTTTTGC
>DATCES010000320.1:0-2874 GCA_036509935.1 Mucilaginibacter sp. | reverse complement strand
GTCGATGACCTCATCCCAACCCTTCTCCAAAGGAGAAGGAAACGCTCTATTAAAAATTCACACAACCTGTCTGCGACAAAGGCAGATTCGTGGTTTTTTTCTACAAAAAAAATTCGTGTCAATTTGCGTAATTTGTGGCTAATCCAATTTGTGAAATTAATAAAATGATATTAGAATAATGAAATCATCTGCAGCAGTAGTAAATTTTGCCCCTGAAAAAGGCTCCGTAGAAATCAGGGAAATTAATAAACCTTCAATTGGCGAAGAGGATGTGCTTCTCGAAGTTGCCAATGTGGGGGTATGTGGTAGCGATCTGCATCAATGGACAGCAGATCATAGCTGGCCTGTAAATTATCCTGTGATATTAGGGCATGAATTCGGCGGGCATATTGTTGAAACCGGAAGCAAAGTAACGAAATGGAAAGAAGGTGACAGAGTGGTAAGTGAAACTGCTGCTGTTATTGATGTCAATAATCCCATGTCACGGGCAGGCTTATATAATCTTGACCCTACCCGCAAAGGTTTCGGCTACGGGGTAAATGGCGCTATGACCCGTTTTGTCAAAGTTCCGGCACGTTGTTTACATTCAGTTCCTGATCAAATTCCGTTTGAAGAGGCTTGCCTTACAGAGCCTTGCTGCGTAGCTTATAGTGCAGTAATCGCTAACACACGTATTACTCCGGGCGACCGTGTTATTGTTCTTGGACCGGGCACAATAGGCATATTATGTGCAGCTATGGCAAGGCTTTGTGGCGCAGAAGTAGCTATAGTAGGATTGGAAGCAGACAGGCATCGTTTGGCGATTGCGGAACAATATGGTTGCGAAAGCATTATCGGAGATGCATCCGATTGGGCTAAACAGCGGGATGGACTGGGAGCAGATTGTGTCATTGACGCAGCCGGTGCAAGTATGACATTGAAAATTGCACTGCAACTCGTAAGGCCTAATGGAAAAATTACAAAAGTTGGCTGGGGTCCGCAACCATTAGGATTTTCCCTCGATCCTTTGGTTCAAAAAAATATAACCCTCCAGGGAAGTTTTAGCCATAACTGGCCGATGTGGGAACGTGTTATTGCATTGCTTTCAAGTGGACAACTAAACGTAAAGCCGATTATCGGGGGAGTTTGGCCGATTACAGAATGGCATACTGCATTTGAAAAAATGCACAAAGGTGAAGTTGTAAAAAGTGTACTCAAACCGGTTTAACGAACAAATATATGCGACTAAAAGATAAAGTTATTATCGTTACAGGCAGTACTACCGGCATAGGCAAAGCCATAGCGATTAGATGTGTAAAAGAAGGCGCGCGTGTTGTGATTCATGGCCTCGAAGAAGATTTGGGGAAGCAAGTGGTTGATGAATTGGGAGAAGATAAAGCGGTACTGCATATTGAAGACATTAGTAAGGAAGGCGCTCCCGAACGGCTCGTTGCCCTTGCAATAAAATCTTTTGGGAAACTGGATGCTGTTGTAAACAATGCAGCGATGGTTGTTTCTTCTAACATTCATACTACCGACAAGTCATTTATTCAGAGGGTTTTGGAGGTAAATACCATTGCCCCGTTCGAACTTATCAAAGCCGCCTTGAGCCATTTAGCAGAACAACGCGGTTGTGTATTAAATATAGGATCGGTAAATGCGTGGAGTGGCGAACCAAACCTTTTTGCTTATAGCGTTTCCAAGGGCGCATTAATGACCATGACCAGGAACCTCGGTGATACCTTGCATCGCGAAAATGGGGTCCGCGTAAACCAAATTAACCCTGGTTGGGTATTAACAGAAACAGAAAAGCAACGAAAAAAAGATCACGGACTATCAGCGGACTGGTATAAAGATCTTCCTTCCGTGTATGCGCCGGCAGGCAGAATTTTGTGGCCGGAAGAAATTGCTGTAGCTGCTGTTTATTGGCTTGCTGATGAAAGCGGCCCTATAAGCGGCCAAGTTGTGGACCTAGAACAACACCCTTTTATCGGGCGAAATCCACCCAAAGACACAACGACTATTAAATAATGACATCACTAAATACTTACCATTTCCTCTCCTTTGGAGAGGAATCAAAGGTGAGGTTAAAAAAAGAAAAAAAGTATTGAGAGATGTCTTAAAATATAAAATCATTTATGCCCAGGTTAGCCGTATTCCCAAAAGCCTTTATGCAGGCATTATGTAAGGATGGCACTATGCGTGTATCTGAATGGATAGAACTGGCCGTGAAGCTGGATGTTCAAGGACTGGAATGGTATGCAGGTTTCCTGGAGATGGAAGACGAAAGTAATTGGCAGAAGTTTCGGAAGCAGGTTGAAGATCACGGTAAGTCGATCCCCATGATGTGCTGCTCCCCGGATTTTACAATTCCTGACCCCGCAGCCAGGCAAAAAGAAATTGAAAAGCAGAAAAGATGGATAGATATGACTTTTGCTTTAGGAGGCTCTTACTGTCGTGTACTTTCGGGTCAGAAGCGGCCCGAACTGTCCGTAGATGAAGGCGTAAAATTAGCGGCAGATTGTATTTCAGCCTGTTTGCCTTATGCACAGGAGCGCAACATAACGCTCATTCTCGAAAATCATTACAAAGATGATTTCTGGCAATATCCTGAATTTGCTCAAAAAATGGATGTCTTTTGCAAGCTTGTTGATAAATTGAATCATCCTTTTTTTGGTGTCAATTATGATCCGAGCAATGCGTATATTGCCGGGGAAGATCCTATTGAACTTTTAAAACGAGTAGCCAACAGGGTAGTAACCATGCATGCCAGTGACCGGTACCTTAAATATGGAACGATTGAAGATCTCCGGAAAGAAGAAGGTGGTCATGAGGGATACGCGAAACGGTTAAGTCATGGAGAAATTGGCAAGGGATTAAACGATTATGATGCTA
>DATCES010000319.1:0-4720 GCA_036509935.1 Mucilaginibacter sp. | reverse complement strand
TGTACATTTGCTGCCATTATTATGAGTTATCCAAGTTTACAAGCCTGTATCGCCGACCTTGAAAAACACGGCTATCTTATCCGAATAACGGAGGAGGTTGATCCTTACCTGCAAATGGCGGCTATTCATTTGCGCGTATTTGAAAACGAAGGCCCGGCTATCCTGTTCGAAAATGTAAAAGGCAGTAAATTCCCGGCTGTATCTAATCTTTTCGGTACGCTTGAGCGTTCCCGCTTTATTTTCAGGGATACGCTGGAGAAAATAAAAACATTGGTCGATTTAAAATCCGATCCCATAAAAGCAATAAAACATCCCATTAAATATGCCAATATAGCATTGACGGCCTTATCGGCCCTGCCAATGAAAGTTGGCGGCAATGCCCCGGTTAATTTTGGGCGGTGCCATATAGGCGACTTGCCGCAAATTGTAAACTGGCCCAAAGATGGCGGCCCTTTTATAACCATGCCCCAGGTTTATACTGAAGATGCGGACAAACCAGGAATTATGAATGCCAACCTGGGTATGTACCGCATACAAATGGCCGGGAATGATTATGTACTTAACGAAGAAGTTGGGCTACATTACCAATTGCACAGGGGCATTGGCGTGCATCAAACCAAAGCAAATGTAAAAGGCCAGCCATTAAAAGTGAGCATATTTGTGGGCGGGCCCCCATCGCACCCCGTTGCCGCAGTTATGCCGCTGCCCGAGGGGTTATCTGAAATGACATTTGCCGGGGCGCTGGGCAACCGCCGTTTCCGCTATTTTTATGATAATGAAGGCTTTTGCATTTCCGCAGATGCTGATTTTGTGATCACCGGCACAGTTATGCCGCATGATAACAAACCCGAAGGCCCTTTTGGCGATCATTTAGGCTATTACAGCTTAAAGCATCCGTTCCCGCTGCTAAAAGTGCATAATGTTTATCACCGCAAGGATGCAATATGGTCGTTTACCGTAGTAGGAAGGCCGCCGCAGGAGGATACCAGTTTTGGCGCACTCATTCATGAAATTACGGGTTCGGCCATACCAAAAGAAATTCCAGGCTTGCACGCTGTAAACGCTGTTGATGCGGCAGGTGTGCATCCCTTATTGTTTGCCATTGGCAGCGAGCGTTATACCCCTTATTTAAAGGAGCGCAAACCGCAGGAGATACTCACCATAGCCAACCACATATTGGGAAAAAGCCAGTTAAGCCTGGCAAAATACCTGTTCATAGCGGCTCATGAAGATGACCCATCGCTTAATATAAATGATATTGGCGGTTTTTTAAAGCATATCCTGCAAAGGATAGACCTTACCCGCGACCTGCATTTCTACACCAAAACCACTATTGATACCCTTGATTATAGCGGCAGCGCGTTGAACTCAGGCAGTAAAGTGGTAGTGGCAGCGGCAGGGGAAGTGAAAAGGGAGCTTTGGAATGAGTTGCCTTCAAATTTCACTATGCCGCAACCATTTGAAACGTATAAAATGGTTATGCCGGGAATATTGGCTGTTGAAGTGCCCAAAAATATAAAGCACAGTGATACGCCGTTAATTTTTGAGATACTTGAAGAAGAATTAAAAGATGCCGATCTGGTTGGCCTGCCGCTAATGGTATTGTGCGATGATGCAGCCTTTACCGCCCAAAACCTTAATAATTTTGTTTGGGTAACCTTTACCCGGAGCAATCCTTCGCATGATATTTACGGGATAAACAGTTTTACCGAACATAAACACTGGGGCTGCAAGGGGCCGTTGATCATTGATGCCCGCATTAAACCGCACCATGCGCCGGTGCTTGAAAAAGACCCGGAAATTGAAAGGTCGGTGGATAGGATGGGGGAGAAGGGCGGGGCTTTATATGGGGTTATTTGAGGGAAAGTAGAAAGGTAAAAGGTGAGATTAATAAAAAGTATTTCGGTTTGTTGTTTTGTAATTGGGTTTTATGCATGTAAAAAACCTCAAAACATTCCGAAATATACCATTTCAAAAGAATTTAAAAGCGATACACTAACAACCGTTGATGTACATATTGGCTACCGGATGAAGACACCACAATTACTGTTAATAGCCGGTAAGTTAAAAACCGACAGCGCCCAAATACCAAACCTGGCCATTCATTATTTACTGCCTGGCAATTCGGATGCCAGCGCCGGCGACCATAGCTTTTATGCTGCGCTGCGTTATTTAAAAGATAATGGAAAAAAACAAGCAGGTACTACTGAGGATGACAACGGTAATGCAGTATGGCTAAACATATTTGGGTTGGATAGCGCAAAAGCACAGGCGCTGCTTTCGCTACAGCCGGATATACTGTCAGGCAAAAACGTGCTGGGCAAATTTGTTGACGATAATGCCCATACCCTCATCATCCCGTTCAAGGACCCCACAGACAAAAAAGACGAGCTTTTTGTGATAGAACTGGATGCCAATGGAAACATCGTTTCCTCCACCGTTCCGCAAAAAAATGTAGAAAATGGAATAGAAAAATGGATGGTGGATAAAAACGGCGACTATATTACCGTTAAAGACAGCATTTTGGCCCAATACCCGTACAACGGCCTGGGTTTGCCGTTTAATAGTATTAAATCGGGGATTTGAGATTCTTATGCAATTATAATTATCCTAAAACCAAAGCCTCGGTCATTGCATTTCTTAAAGATTCGGTAGAGCCTAAATGGTAGAAATGAGAAATAGTTTTTATTTCTTTCGAGAGCCAATCGTTAGCAATGTGTTCATTTTTCCTGTATTTATTTTCCAGCCACATGGATAGGGCATATTGACATGGTAGGTTATGGGATATATTAGACAGTAACTGCGCGTCATTATCCGACCATGTATTAAAGTAATCTGTGCTGCGGCCAATATAAGGCGGATCAAGGTATATAAAATCTTCTTTTGATGCCGCGTTTGTTGTAATTTTCCAATCCTGGGTTTTAAAAACCCAGTTTTTGTTTTTTATTATTTTTTGAACCTTTTCTATTTGATTAACTATTTTGGTTACATAAGCTTTGGCAAATCTTTTAGGTTTATGCCCAAAAGGAACATTAAACCCGCCTTTTGAATTGAACCGCATTAAACCGTTAAAACATGACCTGTTTAAAAAAATAAAATCAATGCTATCTCCGGTCTGATTAAACCGTTGCCTAATTTCATAATAATAATCAATGCCATTGATAGCTAATTGTGCCCCCATTATTTCTAAATGCTCCCTTACTATAGCAGCATTAATGGTGCCGTCTTGTAACGATTTATAAAATTTAATGATATGTTTATTGGTATCACATAATAAAGCATTTTCCGGGTCCATATTAAATGCCACAACGCCTGAACCCAAAAAAGGTTCGATCCATACGCCTTTACCCTCCCAAAAAATATTCTCACCTATAAAAGGAATAAGTTTTGTTTTTATCCCTTGGCACTTAATTGGAGGGACAATAACTTTTTGGATTGTTTTTGGGAAATGCATATACAATTATACTAAAAAAATTAGCTATTTAACAAAATTTCTCCAATAATTTTCAAAATCTTTTTTATCTTGAAAAGGGCCATTCCCTTCAATAAAATTACTTATAGTTTTGCTTTTAATTGAACCTATGTTTGTTGTATTACCACTGCCAGGCATTTTACCCGATATTTTATGTTTTTCCTGGACAAAGTATTCAATGTTTGAATAGGGCGCTTGTAATCTTGATGCTTCAATAATGTTTGTAATTTCAACATTTTTACATGCCGGATTTCTATCATAAACAAATCCTATAACCCAATGTTCCTTATAGTCGTTGTATGGAAATAAAATCCCCTTTGTTCCTTTAGGGTCTTGCAAATATGATCTATATGAACCTAAAGTAAACGAAAACGGCTTCACATCACCGCCGACATTTCGTTGTCTGTAGGTAGATTTCATGTCAACGGCTATTTTCTCCTTTGAGGAGGCTTCATCATATAGCGTAAATTCCGGGTATTGATTTTGAACCCCTTTTTTTAACGTTAAATTATTGTCATCAGCTATTTTTTGAATAATTGGTTCTGTTAATATCTCAAAAATCCCGGAGAGAATTTTTGAATCGTATGACAATGTATAAACTTTTGAGCTTTTAGTTATTATACCTACCAAATCCCATTCGGGGCCATTTGGATAAAGTTCAATAATAGCTTTATAAAAAGCATCCTTAAAAGAAATCATTTATTTAAATTTAGCGAAAGTAATCATTTCATCTCATCCAGCACCCTAAATATCTTCTCCCTCATCTCCCTGCTGCTGCCGTTATAGTTATTCACCATAATTGAAAAACAAAGCTCGCGGCCTTTATAGGTTTGATAGCCCGCATAAGTAAGCACATTAAGGATGCTCCCGCTTTTCATTTTCATATTGTTATAAGTGGGCAAACTTTCATAAAAATCAGGGAACCACGCTTCTTTTTTGGCCGATTGCAGGATGGTGGCCATCGTTAATGTTGTCACCCTGTCGCCGGGCGACAGTCCGCTGCCGTCAACAATGTTTAGCGAAAGAGGGTCGATGCCTCGGGCTTTCCAGAAATCCTGCTCTACCTCCACGCCATTTTCGGTTGTAGGTTGTTTGCATGCCTTCCAGGCGATGGTTTTTAGCAATTGCTCGGCATACAGGTTAATGCTTTTGTGGTTGAGCCAGTAAATGATCTGGCTTAAATGCGGCGACAGGATGGTTGTTAAATTGGGTATAATCTGCGGGGTTGGCAAGCCTTTGGCAGTTAAT
>DATCES010000318.1:0-4082 GCA_036509935.1 Mucilaginibacter sp. | reverse complement strand
ACACTATGCTTGTAAACTTGCTTGTATTCTTCAAAGGAAGCGATCTTCATCGGGGTTTTCATAGACTTATGAATTGGTGGCGTAAATTAGTAAATTTCTTACTAATGGGCTATCGAATGTCTAAAATATAGCGTTCATGTTCATTTCGCATGAACACTCGCATGAACACTCCTTAATATTATATATAGGTTATTGAAATATCCGATACAGCTTATCATTATAAATTTTCCAAAAACAATCTTTATCTCAAACTTGTCAATCAAACGATTAAATAATTTCGATTGATTATAAGTCACTTATTCCAAGTTTACAAACAAATGACAAATTCAATCAATCGTTTGATTAATATTGTGCCATTAAAGCAATGGATAAAGATAAAATAGATAAGAAAGACCATATCCTGGATGTAGCTGAAAGGGTGTTTTCAGACCTTGGGTTTGATGGCGCTTCAACCCGGATGATATCCGGCGAAGCCGGCGTGAATATGGCCATGCTCAATTATTATTTCGGATCGAAAGAGGGGTTGTTCCTGGCAGTTTTTGAACGGAAAATAACATCATTTCAAACGTTGCTGCAAAATATCGGCAACGATGAAAGCATCTCATCGTGGGATAAGTTAGAAAAGTGCATTGATAATTATGTTGACCGCATTATTGTAAACAACTGTTTTCAAAAATTAATAAACAGAGAAATGTCCATCAGTAAACGTACCGACCTTACCGGGAGGATTACAGAAATACTGATGTTAAATGTAATGGAATTAAAAAAAATTTTTGATGAAGGGATTAAAAACGGCAGTTTTTACAAAGGCACCGATACACAGCTAATTACAGCTACTATTTTCGGCACAAAAAATTATATAATTAACGCGCCGCATATCTCATCCTTAATGTTGGGGCACGATATCAGGGATGAAAAGTTTTTAGAAGAGAAACTTAAACCCAGGATAAAAAAATATATGAAACGACTTTTAAAAGCTTACTTAATGAACGATAATGACAACACAAAATAACATATACCTCAACCATAATTTTTTTAAATCAACCATCAGGGCGTTTAAGCGTTTTACTATTATTCCTGTAGTGTTTATTGCTCTGCTGCCCGGAAAAAACGCGAGTGCGCAGGACAGGGCGATAACCCTGGACGAAGCAATTAAACTCGGCGTTGAAAGCAGCAATGTTGTAAAACTTTCGCACACTAAAATTGATCAGGCTATATCAGCGTACGAGCAGGCAAAGGACAAATGGAAACCAAGCGGCAGCGCAAGCTTTGGGTACGACAGGGCTGAAATACTAGCCAACAAGCTTGACCTGGGCCCTACAACTTTTTCGTTGCCGAAAAACGATAACGCCTGGTTAGGCACCTTATCGGTAAACCAGGTGATATTAGGCGGGAGTGGCAATAAGCTAAAATATGCACAGCAATCTACCCAATTATTGACCGATGTTGCCCGCCTGGATGCTGAAAATGATAAGGACCAGATCACTTACGACATTATAAATGCTTATTACACCTTATTTAAGGTTTTACAAAGCAAAAAGGTTGTTGACCAAAACCTTGCCACTATTGATGAGCAAATCAATCAGTCACAAAGGTTTTTCGGCCAGGGGCTGGTCACCAAAAATGATGTTTTGCGTTTTCAACTGCAGCGCGCCAATATTCAACTTAACGGCATCGACCTGGAAACTAACCGTAAAATAGTTAACTATAATATGGATGTTATGCTGGGTTTACCCGAAACCACACAGCTAATGATCAGCCAGGTAAACGAGGACGAAAAACAAATTGGCCCGGTAACTAATTATATTGATACTGCTTTGGCAAACCGGGTTGAAGTAAAGCGGTTTGATGTGCAGGCAAAGGTAACCGAAACAAATATAAGCAGCATAAAAGCCAATACTTTGCCAACGCTTGCGGCATCGGGCAGCTTTTATTACATAGGTACTGCTGCAAATCCAGTTCCTCAAAGTGGTTCGTTTATAACCCCACTGGTTGTTGGGTTGAACCTTTCATGGAACTTTTCGTCTTTGTGGAATAACAAAAACAAAGTAACCGAAGCCAAAATACAACGCCAGGAGGTGGACTATAGCCGGGCTATAAAAATAAATGATGTTAAAAAAGAAGTAAACGAAAACTATCAGAATTATACAATGGCTTTGGATAAAATAAAACTTTTGCAAACTTCAATTGAGCAGGCCGCCGAAAACAATAAAATACTCGACTCAAAATACAGGAGCAACATGGCATCCGCTACTGACAGGGCCGATGCGGAAACACTGCTTTACCAGGCCCAGATTAATCTGGAGCTGGCTAAAGCTGATGCCGGACTGGCATATTACACCTTAATTAAATCAACCGGGAAACTTAATAAATAATGTGCAGGTGTGCGGATATGCGGATGATTTAAAAAACACAATTCACCAAATCACTAATTCAATAATTAATACGCGATGGCAAAGGCAAACGAACCACAAGGAAACGAAACCAAAAAGAAACCTAATAAAGTACTTCCGATAATTTTAGGGGGAATACTTGTTGCCGGGATTATTTTCGGGATAAAAGAATATATATATTACAGTAAACATATTGATACCGATGATGCACAGATTGACGGTGACATAAGCCCCGTTGTTGCGCGTGTTGGCGGATATGTTGACAGCATTTATTTCCAGGAAAATACGCACGTAAACAAAGGCCAGGTATTGGTAACCATTGACGACCGCGACTATAAAGTTAAACTTGAACAGGCACAAGCAGCCGAGACAGGGGCAAGCGCCAATATAAATGTTGGCCAATCGCAAATTTATGCGAATGATGCAAACTCAGCAAGCGCCAGGGCGCAGGTTGAATCGGCTGCTGCGCGACTTGATAAAACCAATAAAGATTACCAGCGCTACGCCAACCTTATTAAGGACGGATCAATAACCCAGCAGCAATTTGACCAGGCTAAAGCCGACCTTGAAGTAGCGCAGGCCACGTATCGCGCCGCACAAGACCAGTACAAAGCCGCGCAAGAGCAAGTTGGCGCTACAAAAAACCAGCTTAATGTTACCCACACAGGCGTAAACCAAAAGCAGGTTGACGTTGATTACGCAAAATTGCAATTATCATACACCATTATTAAGGCGCCGTCAAGCGGGATAACATCGAAAAAAAATGTTCAGGTAGGCCAATTGGTACAAGCCGGGCAGACATTGTTTTCCATAGTTAATGACAGCAGTATTTACATTACCGCTAATTTTAAAGAAACGCAGTTGGATAAAATACACACCGGCGAAAACGTCGATATTGATGTAGATGCCTATCCTGGGTTAAAACTAACCGGGACGGTTTACAATTTTGCACCTGCAACCGGCGCCAAATTTTCCCTATTGCCCCCTGATAATGCTACCGGCAACTTTGTAAAGGTTGTACAGCGTATCCCTGTTAAGATAAAAATCAACGGGAAAAAGGAAGATGTGGATAAGTTGCGCCTGGGAATGAGCGTAAGTGTCTCCGTGATATATAAAGATTAAGTTCATGGTTCATGGTTAATAATTCATGGTAGCTGCGCCAATGGCTATTAACTATGAACCATTAACTATGACCCAATTAAAAACACTACAATAAAACATAATGGCTGAAGTTGGCTTTAGAAAATGGATCATTACCATTACAGTGATTATCGCTTCCTTACTGGAACTGATTGATACTACCATTGTAAATGTGTCGATACCGCAAATACAGGGCAACCTGGGCGCCACCCTTGAAGATGTTGCATGGGTGGTTACCGGTTATGCTGTCGCAAACGTAATTATACTGCCCATGTCCGGCTGGCTTGGGAGCCGTTTCGGGCGGAAACAATATTTTATAACTTCCATAATTGTATTTACCATAGCTTCTTTTTTATGCGGTAATGCAACAAGTCTTAATGAACTGGTGCTTTTCAGGATTTTACAGGGGATTGCGGGGGGTGGTTTGATTTCAACATCGCAAGCTATATTAGTAGAGACCTGGCCGCGCGAACAAATTGGCACCGCCACTGCGTTGTTTGGTTTAGGGGCGGTGGTAGGGCCAACTGTAGGGCCAACCATCGGTGGATT
>DATCES010000317.1:0-2003 GCA_036509935.1 Mucilaginibacter sp. | reverse complement strand
ACCTCGCTATCCGTTGGAATCCCGTTATTTATCTCTTTACTCACTACTTAATACAATTTATGCGAAATTGTAACCCATTATTGACAAAAAAAAATTAAAAAGGAAATATATTTTGAAATTAGTTATCAGGTTGGTGGATATTGATCATTTGACAGCGTTTGATTTACTATTTATCCTTTTTTACTGCCCTTCATTCCGACTGTTAAAATAAAACTGCTGTATTGCCACTACTCCACTTTCTTATACAAATCCCCTGCTTTTTCAGCCGAAAGTTTGATGCCTTTTATCATTGCCGAGCTAAATCCGTTATGCTCCATTTCGTTAAGCCCGGCAATGGTACAGCCACTTGGTGAAGTTACTTTATCAATTTCCTGCTCGGGGTGCGAGCCAAGCTGCAATAACAGGTCGGCAGCGCCTTTGGCAGTTTGCGCCGCCATTTTTAAGGCATCGTGCGCGTGAAAGCCAATTTCGGTACCCCCTTGCGATGCCGCGCGTATTGACCGTAAAAAAAATGCGATCCCGCAAGCGCAAAGCGCTGTTGCAGAGGTCATTAATTCTTCATTAATTTGTATAGTAACACCCACGGTTTCAAAAAGCGACCTTACATAATTTATGTTTTTAGGTGTGCCGTTATCCGTTGCTATACAGGTCATGGATTGCCCGATTGCTATGGCCGTATTAGGCATTGCGCGGATGACCTGCACATTTAAATCAAGCTGTTTTCGGATATCGCTACAGCTTACCCCCGAAACTACAGATATAAGCAACTGTTTTTCAGGCTTTACAGATGGCCGTATCTCATCCAGTAATTTATTAAGTTGCTGCGGCAACACTGCCAGCACTACAAAATCGGCTTTCCGGACGGCCTTAAGGTTGTTATCAGTAGTATAATAACCTGCTTCAGCCAATGCCGACAACGCCGATACATTTCTGCGGGTAAGCGAAATTTGCTGCGGTTTGCATATCCCTGCTTTTACGAGGCCCTTAGCAAGTGACAGGCCAATATTACCACTGCCCAATATGGCAATATGCTGTTGTGAATTCATAGGTTTTTAGTTAAACGTGTTCCAAATGGTTGATTTTTTTTCAATTTGCCCAGGTCATCTGAATGGCCTATTATTACCGCCTTAACACCACAGGATATTGCTGAAAAGGCATTGTCTATCTTAGGTAACATTCCACTATGTATAATCTGCTGTACTTTTAAGTCTTCGTATTCCCGCTGATATAGTTCGTTTATAAGGGAACTTTCATCATTAATATTCCTCAAAACCCCTTTTTTCTCAAAGCAATAAATGAGCGTGGTATCATATAATTTAGCAAGGGCAACTGCTAAGGCAGATGCAATTGTATCCGCGTTGGTGTTCAGCAACTGGCCCTGGCCATCATGCGTTAACGCGCAAAAAACAGGTGTAAAGCCAGCGTCCATTAATTTGCTGATATTATGAGGATTGATAGAATGTTGATCAATATCGCCCACAAAACCATAATCGATTGTTTTAACGGGACGTTTTTTAGTCCTGATAAAATCGCCATCAGCACCCGTAAGGCCAATAGCGTTATTACCAAAACTTTGCAACCGGGCTACTATGTTTTTATTGATAAGCCCCGCATAAACCATAGTTACCACCCTCAGCGTTTCTATATCTGTTATCCGGCGGCCTTCAACCAATTTAGTTTCAACCCCCAATGTTTCCGACATTTTGGTGGCAGCCTTTCCCCCGCCGTGTACCAGTATCTTCAACCCCTTTAATGCGCTGAATGCCTTCAAAAAACGATGCAGGTTCTCTGAATTATCAATAACGTTTCCACCAATTTTTATGACGGACAGGCTATTTTCACTATTTATGTTTTCAACATACCCGGAAACTGAATTAATCTTATCCATATTAACCCCTATATTGCCAAATAGAAGTTAAAAACCTTCCATTATTTTCTTAATGGCGTTAAAAATACGAAAAAACAGTATGTTTTTTTGAATAAATGATGAAAAATGATTGATT
>DATCES010000316.1:0-2684 GCA_036509935.1 Mucilaginibacter sp. | reverse complement strand
GTCCTTCCAGCTTTCCAGTTCGGGCTCGCTTTTATGCGGTAATTTTAATTTGGCTAAAACTGTTTTATCAAGTTGTTCCTTAAGCATCAGCAGCGGTACATCGTAAATCGTTGACGCATCAATTGATTCGACAACCGCACTAACGTTTACGTTACAAAACAGTGCAATTTTTTTACGGATATCCAGGTTAAGCGGGTGCTCGGTGCGGCAAACCAAAACATCGGGCTGTATGCCATATTCCAGCAGCATCTTTACCGAGTGTTGCGTAGGTTTGGTTTTTAATTCGCCGGCGGCGGCAAGGAAGGGGATAAGCGTTAGGTGGATGACCAATGAATTACCCGAACCCACTTCCCACCTGAATTGCCTTACAGCTTCAATATAGGGCAGCGACTCAATATCGCCTACGGTACCGCCAAGTTCGGTTATTACAATATCATAGTCGCCGCTTTCGCCAAGTATGCGTATATTTCTTTTAATTTCATCCGTAATATGGGGGACCACCTGTACGGTTTTACCTAAAAAATCACCCTGTCGTTCACGGTTAATCACATTCTGGTAAATACGGCCTGTAGTAATGTTATTGGCTTTTGAGGTTGGCGCGTCTAAAAAACGCTCATAATGGCCAAGGTCAAGGTCGGTTTCGGCACCGTCTTCAGTAACATAACATTCGCCATGTTCATAGGGGTTAAGCGTACCCGGGTCGATGTTGATATAAGGGTCGAATTTTTGGATGGTTACCCGGTAACCACGCGATTGCAGCAGCTTGGCGAGAGATGCGGAAATAATACCTTTTCCTAACGACGAGGTAACGCCGCCCGTAACAAAAATATATTTAGTCATGATTTTTTGCGTTTGAACCGGTTTTTGATTACAGGAACAAATTGTTTGTGTACGGGATACAAATGTAGGAAAAAAATTGGTGTTTGGTGGTGTAACTTGTAATTGTTGAAAAGGTTGTAAATGTTGGAATAATTTGAGAAGGGATTCAGCAATGAAAAAATAATTTTCAAATCTTCAAATCAACCAATTTTCAAATTCCCCAAATCCTCCGGCGTATCCACCGCAAATGTTTCCAGCTCAGTTTCGGCAACTTTTATGCGGTAGCCGTTTTCTATCCAGCGTAATTGTTCCAGGCTTTCGGCTTTTTCAAGGGGGGATACCGGCAGTGCGGTGATTTGCTGCAATACATCGGCACGGTAGCCATAAATACCGATATGCTTAAAATAAGTGTAGCAGTTTAACCAGTTTTGCTGTTCCTGCCCACGGATGTGCGGCAACGGCGAACGCGAAAAATAAACAGCCTCCGAAAGTTTATTGATAACAACCTTGGGCGAATTTGGATTAAACAATTCCTGTTCGTTTTGCACTTTTTTAATCAGCGTAGCAATTTGCGTATCAGTGTTTTTAAAACAAGCTACTAATTTACTAATCTGTTCCGGGTCGATATATGGTTCATCGCCCTGTATGTTGATGATAACATCATATTGCGGGTACTGCAAAGCTACTTCTGCGCAGCGGTCCGTACCGCTTTGATGACCGGATGATGTCATTACCGCAACCCCGCCGAAATTCAGCACATGGTTAAAAATGCGCTCATCATCCGTAGCCACAATAGCTTCTGATAAATGAATACACTTTTTGGCCTGTTCATAAACCCTTTGGATCATGCTTTTTCCGGCAATATCAACCAATGGCTTGCCGGGGAAGCGGGTGGAAGCGTAACGCGCGGGGATGATACCGAGGATGTTCATTTGATTTACGATTTCAGATTTACGGCTCAATGTCGTTTAGTTAAACCCTCCCGCACAATTTTACCTCACCTAAATCCTCTCCAAAGGAGAGGACTTTAACTTCGCTCTTCTTTAGAACCCTCTCCTTTGGAGAGGGTAGGGTGAGGCTTAAAACAACCCATGTATTTCCCGCTCAATCATTTGCACAATGGTTGCCAGATCTTCGGTATTATTAGCGAAATCAAGTGCGTCTTTATCTATGGTCAGCACTTTGCCCAATTTATAGCCGTTTATCCATTTCTGGTATTTCTCGTTTAGTTTTGATAAATAATCAAGCCTTATCCCTGTTTCATATTCACGGCCCCGGCGTTGTATGTTGTTAACCAATGTAGGTACTGAGGCCTTTAAATAAATCAGCAGGTCGGGCGGTTTTATATATGAAGTCATATTATCAAATATGGATTGATAGTTTTCATAGTCGCGGGTGGTCATCAAACCCATATCGTGCAGGTTTTCGGCAAAAATAAAGGCATCCTCATAAATTGTCCTGTCCTGTATAATATTATGGCCGCCTTTCTGTGTATCAATAATTTGCCTGTAACGGCTGTTTAAAAAATATATCTGCAGGTTAAAGCTCCAGCGTTTCATATCGCTGTAAAAATCTTCCAGGTACGGATTATTATCAACGGCCTCAAATAAGGGGGGCCAGCCGTAATTTTTGGCTAATAATTCGGTAAGGGTGGTTTTACCAGCGCCTATGTTTCCTACAATAGCAATGTGCATTTTAGTTCATGGTTAATAGTTCATGGTTCATAGCCGAAAGTTCATGGTTGATGGTTCATGGTTCATAGCCGAAAGTTCATAATTGATAATTCATGGCTTGCCAATGAACACAGAAATAAAACCCCGCCTAATATACGCCATGAACTATGAACTATCAACTATGAACTAACT
>DATCES010000315.1:0-6322 GCA_036509935.1 Mucilaginibacter sp. | reverse complement strand
ATACTATGGGTGATGACCAGGTCAAAATGAATGGCCGGCAAAAGTTGCAGTATCGCTGCTTCCACCTCATTTTCGGCTAAAGGCGTTTGTTCAGGCCCGTCATCCAGATCGCCCATTTTTCCGGTTGCACCTAAAATTTTTAAAACATGATTAAATTTTGGCGAACGGTCCGGATCATCCTTTCTGCTAAGGCAGGCAATAAAACAATTCCATGAAGGGTTGCTCAAAATTATCCCGCCCGCCCATAGGGTCTCATCATCGGGGTGCGCTACAATAATGGCAACTTTCTTTGCTTGTTTATCCATCAGGTGATTAAAAAACAACTTATTCAACAAATAGTTTTAGAAATACAGGCCCAGCGTATTACTAAAACTACCACGAATAAAAAAGGCAGGATTACTCCCGCCTTTTTTATTCGTGATAACATTGCTAAAATTACTGTTTAACCGGAACTATATCAATAATAACTGTCCTGTTATAAAAACGCTCTTCAGGGGTATTATTTTCAAATGGTGAATGTGCCGGATCGGCGCCAAATCCTGAAGTTTCAAATTTTACATTGTCCCTGCCCGAGTTGGCTATCGCCTTTTTAAGAATTTTTTGGGTTTGGTCCGCCCTGTCTTCTGACAACTCTTTATTGTACGCTTCGGTCCCGATAATATCTGTATGGCCATGTATGGTAACAGTTGCCCCATCAACAATTAATGGCGCTACAATGGTTGTTAAAAACGTATCATATTCGGCTATAGGTTTTGGCGTGTCAAAATCAAATACTATACTGTAACGGAAGCCCTTGGTGGTCGTTGGATCCGGGCGTACCAAATGAACCGAGCTTTCCTTTTTAACGGTTGATCCGTTATTCATCTCGGCATGCATTACTATTTTATAATCGCCGCTTGGGCTGTTGCCTAAAATAGTTGCTGCCGGCAAACCTTGCTGGTCGCTGGTGAAAGGCCCGAAGTGCTGAACTGCCCCTCGTTCATCTGTAACGTCAACTGACCATGATTTAACCAGTTCTTTGGCTGAATCTACATTTAAAACAACGTCGAAATCAAGAGGGTTTTCCTGCGTAGTAGTGATTTGAACCGGCTTCATCATGCCGCCGCCTACTTCGGCTAACAATTCGGGTGAAGCGCTTTCAATTTCAACCCTGTGGTTTTCTTCGGCAAGAAGGGCAAGGTCTTTGGTACCCCCTGGGTGTTCTGAAGACGGGTGCGCTTTAAAGCTGCCCTGGGTTGCGATCCTTGAACCGTCAATGCCAAATACATTTACCAGGTATTGTTTTATTGATCCGGCAAGTTCCCTGCCATCCTGCGGCCCCTGCGGTGAAACCCCATTTAGCATTATAGTAGCGCCTGGATTTTCCCTCATCCGGTCCCCCAAAATATTCAGGACATTATAGTAAACATTTAATTGGCCTGCTGACCGGACTGTTTTCGTTGCCGGTTCTTCATTCTGCAACTGATCTTCTTTAAAGCCGGGTGCCTGCTCTTTTGTAAGCAACACATACCGGGTTGGAATATTAGTTGACCCTGCATCAAAAAATACAACGCTAAGCAAGGGTAAAGTTTCGCTTACCTGGCGGATTGCCGGGGCCGCTATTGGCCCGCGTACTGTAAAAGCAACATCACTTACCCGAGGAGGAATGGCGGCAACGGGGGCCTCTATTACAGGGGCTTTATGGCCTTTTCCAAATTTAATTGCGAGCCCCACCCTAACTGTTGTAATTGATAAACTTTCTATACTGCGTGGATCCTGCCCAAAATAAGGATGGTACGAAATAAAGGGGGAAAGGCTAACTTTTGATACGCTGTTTGCCGCAGAAAGCGGAATATCAAACCCTGCGCCAACCTGGCCCGAAAATATGGTATTGTTAACTGAACTGAATTCAGCATTAGTATTCGGCTGTAAACGCTGTGTATAGGCAAAATCTTTATTTACATTAATAGCCAGGCTTGGCCCTGCAAAAAAGTACAAACCCGAGTTTGCAAAACCCAGGCGTAAGCTCGGTTCAATAGAAACATACGCCAGGTCGCTTTTTAACGTTGCAGGGCAATCACAGGGTGCCGTAACACCATCGTAAGTCGCTCCCAGGCCATCATAGCCTACGTTCAGCATTGCGCCCAATACAGGGCCGGGGCGATATTCAACAAAGAGTGACCCGTAAGGCTCCACGCCGTGCCCCTTATGAAAAGGGGTTGGAACGATCAATGCGTTATTCAACCTTTGGGTTGTCCCGGTATAAAAATTAAAATTCGCGGCGCCTGATGCACCGAACCACCAAATGGGCGGCGTAGTTTGACCCTTAACTGTGGCGCTTGCAAAAATTACCATCAGAGAACAGATGATGAATTTTGGCAGTATTTTATTTATTGGTATCATAATACATTTTCTTTTAAAATTAATTTTCTGTTTGTTTTATCTTTTTTAACCCGGGGCCCCACCCGATAGCTATCGGGTGGGCTTTGGGTTAAAGCTAATTAGCTTTTAAACCAGTATTTTATCCTTTTAAGGTATATTAATGGTTGTGTTTACCATGGTAACTGAAGCAACCAGCGAAATCGCCCTGCCATTCAGTACTACCTGTGGAAGAACATTTCCGGCAGTTGCAGTTGAGAAAGTAACTCCCGCAGTAGAAATTATAGTTCCCACCATTACGCCGCCGCCGGCCCCGTTAATAGTTGCAGCACTGCCAACATACCAATATACATTTTGAGCCAGGGCACCGTTTGTCAATATAACGCTTTTGCCGCCTGTAGGCCCTGCAATACCTACCGTAAGGGCGGCCGCTGTCTGGAATATCCATGTGGCATTCGGATCACCTTTAGCATCCAGCGTAAGGTTCCCGTTTGATATATTAAAAGTACCGCTTGCTGATTTGTAGACGCCTGGCGCTAAGGTTAATCCACCTAATTCGCCTGCGCCGGGATCAGTACCGCCTGGTTTGTTAGCCGGCGAAATACTGATATAAAAAGCGGTAGCATCAGCCAGGGCCTGTGTTGCTATGGCTGCTTTGGGCGCAGTTCCGGGATAAGGAGGGGATGCATAAATCCCACCTGTTACAAGCCCCACATTAAGCGGTGTTTCTGTGTAAACATCCCCTGTTAGCCCATCGTCAAACCCTGTTACTTTAGTAGCGACAGCGGTGGTACCGATAGCGCCGTTAACTACAGTATTTATTCCCTGGTTAGTTATCCCTGCAGTTCCGCCAAAAGCCCCGAAAATTGAAGTGAATAGCGGCGCTGCCACCACTCCTGCCGAAAAGTTAGCGGTGATGTTTTTATTCGCCGTCATTACTACCGTTAATGGATTTGTGGAACCTGTTGCATCCCCGCTCCATGATGTAAATGTGTAACCCGAATTTGGCGTTGCGGTAAGCTGTACCGAAGTCCCGTTATTGTAAGTTGGCTGGTCTGGATTTTTTACAACGGTTCCGTTAACGGCTGTTACAGTTAAAGTGTAGGTGTTAACTGCAAAATTGGCAACCAGTGTAGTATTTGCATTTAAGGCGAATGTATAACTTGAACTGGTAGATGCTATTGTTGCGCCATTTGTCCAGTTAGTAAAGTTGTACCCTGCATTTGGGGTTGCTGTTACGGTAACAGAAGTACCGGCATTATAGGTGCCGGATCCGGTTGTCGTTCCACCCGAAGGAGGATTTGACGATAATATTACTGCAAACTGCGACGATGGTATTAGCTGAAAGTTCGCTACCAAAGTCTGGTTTTGAGTTAAACGAAATGTATAACTTGAACTCGTTGACGCTATTACCCCGGCATTGGTCCAGTTAATAAATGAATACCCGGCGTTAGGGGTTGCTGTTGCAGTTACGGAAGAACTTGCATTGTATAAACCCGATCCGGCAGTTGTTCCGCCTGCTAAGGGGAGCGACGATAAAGTCAGTGCAAACTTTCCTGCCACTACCGGCGCGAAGTTAGCCACTAATGCTATGTTCCCGGCCATCGTAAACTGGTAGCTTGGGCTTGCAGAAGCTACAACCCCGTTATTGGTCCAGTTAGTAAACGCAAAACCTGCATTCGGCGTCGCGGTTACAGTAACTACAGAGCCCTGGGCAAATGTCCCTGCGCCAACGGTTGTTCCGCCCGCTACAGGGTTTGATGACAATGTTACCTGCGGGATAGTTGTGAAAGTCCATACATAAGCGCTTACCATTGCCGAACCTAATGTATCCCTTACACTGTTTGTAATTGTACCCGTATATGTTGTAAAAGGTAACAGGGCTACGGTTGGCGTAAAGGTAAACACTGCATTATTGGCAGTGGGGGCAACCGTTCCGGCTATGTTTGTTGAACCCTGGGCAATAGTAAATGTTGTATTACTGATTGTTGAGGGTTTCATGGCGGTATTGAAGGTTGCCGAAATCACTTTGGCCAGTACAACGTCAACCGCTTTATTCATAGGGTCGGTAGAAACAACAACGGGGCAAACGCCCTGGATTGCCCCTGTATAAGTATCCTTTTTACAACCTGCCATAAATACGGCAAGTAATAATACCATGGGCCAAATGGTATTGAATATTTTAGAACAGCCCCGGCTGTGACGCACTTGAGGACCATCCTTGGTCAGAGTAATTTTTTTTCTCATGATAGATATTTTAAATAGATAGATATGTTTTCATGTCCAGGTTCTTTATTGATAAGAACTAAGGACAATACAAACCTACCTTATGCCCTATGACTAAATGTTACATAATTTTGGAAAAAAGTTATATGATTCACACATTTCCGATAGCCAGATGGCCCGGGATCTCAAAGTGCTTAAAGTGGGAGGGGGTTACACCGGTAATTTTTTTAAATTGGGTAGATAAATGTGCAACACTGCTGTAGTGCAGTTTCCGTGAAATTTCTGTAAGGCTAAGTTCATTATAGCCGATCAGTTCTTTGATCCGCTGAATTTTATTAATGATAATAAAATGTTCAATAGTTGACCCTGTTTGTTCTGAAAATACATTGGCAAGATAAGTATAATCGAGATTTAATTTTTTCCTCAAATAATCAGAAAACTTTGTTTTTGGCTTGTAGTCCGAATAGTAAACCACGTCAATAATAACGTTTTTTATTTTTTCAACCAGAATGCTTTTTTTGTTATCCAATATTTTAGAACGGCCCTTCTGTAGGCCCAACCGCCTACCATCGTTAGTGCACGTATCTTTTTTTTGCATGATAATTAAATTAGATAAATGAAATTGCACTTTTAATTGTTCGTTAGCCCTTATTTATCGGAATTCACGACAATACAAAACTACCACGAACCTTAGAGCTATATGTTACATAATTTTTGGAAAAAGTTATATGATTCACATATTTCCGGTAGCCACATGGCCGGGGACCTCAAAGTGCTTAAAGTGGGAGGGGGTTACACCGGTAATTTTTTTAAATTGGGTAGATAAATGTGCAACACTGCTGTAGTGCAGTTTCCAAGAAATTTCTGTAAGGCTAAGTTCGTTGTACCCGATAAGTTCTTTAATCCGCTGAATTTTACTGACGATGATAAAATGTTCAATCGTTGTTCCTTGTTGTCCTGAAAATATATTGGCGAGGTAAGTGTAGTCGAGATTTAATTTTGCACTCAGGTAATCAGAAAAATTTGTTTTTAGCTGGTAATCCGAATAGTAAACCATTTCTAAAATAGCGCTTTTTATTTTTTCTACCAGGATGCTTTTCTTATCATCCAATAATTCTAACCCACACTGCAATAAAGCGGTTTTAATTTTATCGGTTTGTTCAGCAGAAATAATTTCTACGGTTTCTACCCGTCCCAACTCTACCGATGTGCAATGCAGTCCAAGTTTCATCAATTCCAGTTGAACTACTATTTTGCAGCGGGTGCTGACCATATTTTTTATGTAGAGTATCATCATTAAGGGTATATAAACAAAACAAGTGCCTGTCCAAATGGTTTTGCCCCCCTATCATTATATTTACTTTTATTTAATTGATGCTTTTTTTGAATTGTGCCCGTTACAAGCCACTGGGAGTACTTTTTAATGAAAACAAGATCACAAGCAGGAATATTTTAAGGAAAATATGCCATAACATTTAACTGAATGGCAAATTATATTAACAAACGCTTATGATTAGTTAAATGGAAAAACTGTAGCTTATTAACTAATTTTGCGGTGCCGCTTTGCAGGATATTTTTGTAAACCCGGTTCAGGAGGCAACGACTGGCTTACACGAAGTTAATATTTCGCCGGCGTCCCTGGTTTCGGTATCGATTCCTGTATAAATTTACGGAGATTTTCGGTTGCGGTGGCAAGGTCGTCTTTCCGTAAATACAGCATGTGCCCGCTTTTATAACG
>DATCES010000314.1:0-3768 GCA_036509935.1 Mucilaginibacter sp. | reverse complement strand
GAATAGTAATATTCAAAGGGAGTTTATCAGTTATATATCGCCCAACAATTTCCTCGAAATGAAAACGATGGTTTACCATCACCAGTATATCATTATGCATCCCGTTTATCATTACATCAACTACTTTAGCAAGGTCTTTTTCTTTTATGTTATTAAAAAAAAGCTGGTCATACTGCACCTTATTGCTAACTTCTTCGCTAAAAACAGTAAGGGCATAATTTTCGGCCATATCGGGCAACCCCTTTGCCGACATGTGGGCTATTGACAATGCCGCTTGCCACGGCCGGGCAAGTTCCGCTAAATACCGTACCACCTGTATGCGGCAATAACGCAAATCGGCAATATAGGATACGCGTTCAATATGTTTTATTTGCCACTGCGCCGGTACCAGTAATAACGGGCAAAGTACCCTGTTAAGCACCGTATGGATATTTAAAACCTTTTTCGTATTAGCCACCGGGATTTCATCTGCCATACCTTTAACCATCATCCCTATATGGTTCCTGTTAATCAATTCAATCACTTCGGTTTCGTTCATTTCCGAAATATCAAACTCTTCAATACCCGGCTTAAAATTTACCTGCATTTCACTAAGGGTTTGCAGGTGACAAAACATTTCAGACGCCGGGTATTCTTCCTGGTAAGAATAGTGCCTGGCTTTAAAAACATCCCCTACCGGTACTTTTTCAATAACGTTCCTGGTTACAACCGTTGTATTCATCAGCATAATGTTGGCCTGCATTTTTTGAGCAATAGCCAAAGTAAATTCTGCTGCATGCCTGGCTTCAGCAGAATTGTCGTTAATGATTAGTAGGGTACTCATAACTTTCAGATTAAAATTATACGATTAATTTATTAATTTGAATAGATTGAACGATATTTTTATATAAAGATTGAAAATACTTTAAAAGAAACAAATGACGGAGGTCACAAACCCATCGGTTTATTTTATTATTAAATAAATATGACAGACTAATTACTATATAGTTAACGGTACTTGTTTAATTTAAATTGCTATATATTGTTTTAAACATTGTACATTTTTTCATAATACTCATCAGCCAACCGTCCGGCTTCAAAGGCCGGCACAATATCAGCAGCAGCCCTTTTAAGGATACTTAACCATTGCGCCTGGTCATTGTAATACATTGGCAAAACCCTGTTTTCTAAAGCGTCCATCAGGTTATTGGCTTCCTGTATGTCTTTTTCCCCTATCGGTAAAGGTTCGGGGGCGGCCTGTATCACAAAGCAGTTCTCCCCGTCTTTAGCAAATTCAGGCACCCAGCCATCGGGTAATGAAACATTGACAGCGCCGTTCATAGCCGCCGACATCCCACTGGTACCTGATGCTTCGTGGTACATCCTGGGGTTATTAAGCCATACATCAGCGCCTTTTTTTAACTGTGCCGATAGCGCCAGTTCATAACCTGTAAGTACAGCGCAATTAGCAATTGGTTTTACGGTGGCCATAATATGGTTGAATAACCCTTCATCGTCCTGATCCCCGGGATATGGTTTGCCCGCCCAAATAACCTGTACCGGGAACCGGGTGTTATTTAACAGTTTAACAAAGCGCTCCCATTCGTACATAACCAGGTCGGCCCGTTTATAGCCCGCAAAACGCCTGGCCCATACAATGGTGAGTATATTTTCATTAAAAAGTTTTCCGCACTGGTCGGCAACTGTTTTAAACAGCAGGCTTTTCATTTCTTTTTTTCTGCGGACGATCGCTTCATCATTATTCCTGCTGATAGCGTCATCAAGCAATGTATCTTTCCAATAGGCTTTGTTCTGGGCGTTGGTAATTGAGGTAATCGTGCAAATCCCCTGTTGACCGTTCCACATTTTCCGTGCCACCTCTCCGTGAATTTTCGAAACGCCATTAGCCTTGCGGGCAAACCGAAGCGCTGCTACTGTATAATTAAAATTATCCCCATCCATGCCCAGCAGCTCCCGTGCCTCACGCTCGTTCAAATGGTAGAAAAACGACATCTCTTTCAATAATCCGTAACTATGCGCTTCGTTTCCTGCCATTTCGGGGGTATGGGTAGTAAAAACCACTCTTTTTTTTACCTCGTCCAGGCTTTTATATTTGGCATACAGGTAAAAATTAAGCGATACCGAATGGCCTTCGTTCATGTGGTAAACATCGGGCGCGATCCCTAAAATATCCAGCAACATTGCACCCCCTATGCCTAAGATAATAGTTTGCGCAATCCGCGTTTGTTGGTTAGCATCATACAGGCAATGGGTTATAGTGCCCGACAGGTAATCATTTTCAGGAATATCCGTGCTTAATAAAAATAACGGCGCCGAGCTGAAGGTTTCGGGCTTTAGCAGGTAAGCCTTTATATGTACCGGTGCATCATGGACAGGTACTGTAAAAACAATTCCTGTATCCTGTAAAAAGGAATAATCCTTTTCTATAAATTCCACTTTCATCAGGGCGTTGCTATCCCTTACCTGGTCGTAATAGCCATACTTCCATAAAATACCAATACCAAGCAGGTTTTGTTTTAATTCATACGCGCTGCGCAAGTGCGATCCTGCCAGGAAGCCCAATCCGCCGCTATAGATTTTCAAGGCCTGGTCAATAGCAAATTCCATGGAGAAGTAAGCTACTGTCCTGCTATATTTCACATCGGGCGCATAGCCAAAAATTTCCTCTTTAGTCATCATCTGAAAACATTAACCCCCAAATTATTTTTTGGTTTCATTAGCGCCCCATTTCCAGTTAAGTATTTCTGGCATATCCTTCCCATTAGCCCTGATATACTGTTTATGCTCAATTAATTTATCCGATAATAACTGTTTAAGGTAAACCCCTTTGCTGCCTGTTTGCGGAAGCCGGTCAATAACATCCATAACCAGGTGGAACCTGTCCATTTCATTCAGTACGGTCATATCGAAGGAGGTGGTGATCGTACCTTCCTCTTTATAACCCCTGACGTGCATATTAGCATTATTAGTACGGTTATAGGTTAAGCGGTGCACTAACCAGGGGTATCCGTGAAAGGCAAATACAACAGGTTTGTTTACAGTAAATAACGCATCGAAATCTTTATCGCTTAACCCGTGGGTATGTTCTGTGTTTTTTTCCAGCTTAAAAAGATCTACTACGTTAACCACCCTTATCTTTAATACCGGAAAATGCTCCCGTAATATCGACACTGCCGCTAATGTTTCCAATGTTGGCACATCGCCGCTGCAAGCCATTACCACGTCAGGTTCGCAATCCTTATCATTGCTAGCCCAGCCCCAAATCCCTATACCACGGGTACAATGTTCCACCGCCTCATCCATATTGAGCCACTGCGGCGCCGGGTGTTTGCCTGCAACAATTACGTTTACATAATTATAACTGCGCAGGCAGTGGTCCATAACTGATAACAGGCAATTCGCATCAGGCGGAAGATATACGCGCACTATGGTTGCTTTTTTATTAACCACATGGTCTAAAAAGCCGGGATCCTGATGGGTAAACCCATTATGGTCCTGCCGCCATACAGTTGATGTAAGTAAAATATTTAAAGAGGCAATTTTATGCCGCCAGGGTAATTCCGAACTTGCTTTAAGCCATTTGGCATGCTGGTTAAACATGGAATCAATAATATGTATAAAGGCCTCGTAACAGTTAAACAAGCCATGCCTGCCGGTAAGCAGGTAACCTTCCAGCCAGCCTTCGCACTGGTGTTCGCTAAGCATTTCCATCACACTGCCTGCCGGGGCCAGGAACTCATCGTGTGCCGCTATCGGCGCAAGCCATTG
>DATCES010000313.1:0-3049 GCA_036509935.1 Mucilaginibacter sp. | reverse complement strand
GGATTGATACACAGAATGCCGCAAACCGCTATACTTTTTTTAGCCGGCGGAATGGCAATAGGCGGACTTCCCCCATTTAACGGGTTCGTTTCTGAATTTCTTTTATATTTCGCCATCTTGATTGGTATAAAATCATTAGGGATTGCTTACATTACGCTTATGACGTTTTCACTGGCAGGCCTGGCATTAATCGGGAGAATATCGATGCTCACGTTCACAAAAGCTTTCGGAACTATATTTCTTGGTAATCCGCGGACCAATTTACATCAGCAACCCGAAGAGGTTACGCTGGGTATGCGGCTGCCGCTGTATTTTATTTTAATCATCATGCTTTCCATCGGTCTGTCTCCTCAATTTTATTTTTCTATCGTAAGCAAAATTGTTGTGGGGTTTATTCCTGCCGCTTCTTCGGGAAATACGCTGGTTCCGGCCGCTTTACTTAACAGCATATCATCTATAGGGGAATTTTCTATGCTGTTTATCATATTGCTCATTATAATTTATTGGCTGAGAAATAGTTTTACCCGGAAACAACCGTTATCAACCGTAGTAACCTGGGGGTGCGGGTATCCTGCTCCAACTGCAAGGATGCAATACACAGGTAAGTCATTTTCAAAGTCGCTTGGAAAGCTGCTGGATTTTGTGATCCTTGAAAAGCGTAAATATAAAGAGATTTCAGCGGGCGAAATATTCCCTGCAAAAAGAACACATTCATCACACTACAATGACTTTTTTACTGTAAAGATATTTGATGTTATTGTCGACCGCATCCTTCACGGGATGAATTATTTTAAGTTTATTCAAAATGGTAAAACTCAACTATATATTTTATACGGCGCTTTTTTTATTCTGCTGATTTTTTTAGGCACAATTTTTAATTTTATATAATGGGAATTATTGCAGCGTTTATTGTGGTTATCCTTTTATCGATTATACTTATCCCTTTGGTAGGTGTAGCGTGGAAAGGGATAATTACAGTAACGGTTGTAATTATTGCCGCAATTCTCAGCAGTATTCCGGCATTGCGGTCATTGGCGGGAGAAAATTCCGAATATTTATTCCAGGGGTCACTCGTAACCGGCATAATACCGGTAAGGATCGATGCATTATCAGGTTGGTTTATTGTAATCATTAATTTTACAAGTATTACTGCGGCTTTTTATGGCATGCAGTACATGAAAGCATACCGCGCTCAAAAATCCAACCTTTCGCTGCACTGTATCAGTTTCATACTTGTTCAGGCAAGTTTGATAAGCATTTGTTCGTTACAAAACATGCTGACTTTTTTAACAGCCTGGGAAATAATGGCCTTATCTTCTTTTATCCTGATTAGTTTTGAACATTATAAAAGGGAAACGTTAAATGCCGGTATCAACTTTTTAATCCAATCGCATATATGCATTATGTTTTTAACACTTGGATTTATCTGGGTGGCCATGCATACAGGTTCATTTGATTTTAAGACCATAGCGCTTTTCTCCGGCGCTAATTCTTTGCTTATGGGCGTAGCATTATTTCTGTGTTTCTTTTTTGGATTTGCCATTAAAGCAGGTTTTGTCCCTTTTCATACCTGGCTGCCTTATGCGCATCCGGCAGCGCCGTCTCACATCTCCGGCTTCATGTCGGGCGTAATTATAAAAATTGGCATCTATGGTATTATGAGGATGCTGCTGCTAATAAAAGGTGATTACCTGGTGATAGGATATATACTTTTATTTGTTTCAATCTTTACCGGGATTTATGGTGTGATGCTCGCCATCATTCAGCACAACCTGAAAAGATTGCTGGCTTATCACAGCATTGAGAACATCGGAATTATTGGCATTGGTATTGGCATTGGGTGCATCGGCATAGGAAAAGAAAATCATCTTTTAACGGTATTGGGCTTTGCAGGCGCCCTGCTGCATACGTTAAATCACTCCCTTTTTAAATCACTTTTATTTTATGGGGCGGGTAATGTTTACCAATCTACGCAAACTATGGATATTGAAAAGCTTGGTGGCTTAGGCAGACAAATGCCCCACACTTCGTTCCTTTTTCTAATGGCAGCGCTTGCCATTTGCGGATTACCCCCTTTCAACGGGTTTGTTTCAGAATTCCTGATTTATAACGGAATGTTTACAGGGCTTCAAATGTCCGGCAACGGTTTAATACTGTCTATTGTTTTTGGGATTTTTGGTTTAGCGCTGGTAGGCGGACTCGCAATGTTATGCTTTACCAAGGCATTTGGGTCTGTTTTTTCGGGTACCACACGCCACAATTTTCATCATACGCCGGGCGAAGCTAATTTCGGAAAATTGATCCCTATGTACGCCGTGTTTATTTTGATAATGGCAATTGGGTTGTTCCCGGAAACATTTATAGCGGCGCTTTCTGAACCGCTTCGTTTATTTACGCAGCACGGTGATAAATATATCCGCGATGACGGTATCCCCATAACAACAACATTGTCATTGATCGGCTTGTGCTCAGCAGGTTTTTTAGTATTGACGGGCATGATATTTTTACTTAAAAAACGTATTGCACGCAGTAAACCACAAACCGTGAATGTAACCTGGGCTTGCGGATATATTGCCCCTACGGGTAAAATGCAATATACAGCCAGTTCTTTCGTGAGGGCCTACCGGAAACTTGCGGAGCCCGTTTTTTCAATTAACAAAAAAAAGATGGAAATAAAGGGGGTATTCCCAAAACTCGGAGGACAGGAAACGCACCCTTATGATAAATTGGAAGGATGGTTTATTGATTACCCTTTGCAGCTGCTGAAGAAATTCCTTAACCGTTTTATTTTCCTGCAAAATGGGAACCTTCAATTTTACATATTATACGGCGTGATTTTTATTACCCTGGCGTTAGTTATTCCTTTTGCATTAGCTTATTTAGAAGCAGTTATTAAATTCTTAAATCATATCTAAAGATGATAAGTTTCATTTTAATTATAGTGGCAAGTTTGTTTTTTACCGGTATCATCATCCGCACCAAAAGTATTACTTCGGGCCGCAAAGGACCTGGTATTTTTCAACCCCTTAAAGATATATGGCGTTTGTTT
>DATCES010000312.1:0-3320 GCA_036509935.1 Mucilaginibacter sp. | reverse complement strand
ATCCTTACTTGTTAGCTGTGCCAGGGCCTTGTTATAATAACCGCCGTCAAAATAAAACCTGGCTTTTAGCAGGTCAATATCCGGTTTTACATCATTAGCTTCGCTTAAAGCCTGTTTATCTTTTTCATCAGCAATATATCCGCGGCTTTTTACCATTTTTACAAAATACCCATATTTTCCATAGTCATTTTGTAATAAATAATAATAGGCAATTTTCAAATAAGCGTCTTTTATATAATTCACCCCTTTAAACTCCCTTATAAAATCAAATAATGCCGAAGGGGCGGCATTATCCAAACGATTAAGCTCGGCACAACCTAAAAGATAATTTATGGCGGGCAATTTTATATATTCATTTGATTTTGGGCTGGCTTCGAGCAAAGCGATTGCATCATCATTATGGGCGGATTTTGAAGCTGCATAGCCTTGCAAATAGGCTTTCAATAAACTATTATTTTCCATTTCTGTCAAATACGAGGTCAGTTTAGGATAGTCATTCAAATTGTGCAGTACGTTTATGTCAATGGTGCAAATGAAGAATATCACTTCATTATTGTAAAAACTATAATTTGTTTTTGGCAGTTCGGCCCGGAGTATTTCCAGTTGTTTAACCCCCAATTTAACATTCCCGCCCATGCCAAATAAACCTGCGATGTTTTTAAGGTTTGCCGGTATGGAACCGAAAATAACATTTACCAGGGCCGCACTTATTTTATCCGGTAAAAAGCCGGGATATTTTTCTTCGTTTTCAGCTAATAAGCTACTTGCTTTTTTTGCATCAAGGGCCGATGAAAAATATTCTCCGAATTTTGCCTTTAAAAAGGCCCATTGCAGATAAACCTCGGCTTGCGAAAAAAGATAATATGGTGAATTGCCTTCGTTATCCTCCAAAATTGAAATTCTAATTGATTTATTATTCTTTAGCCTGTCGTAATCGGTTTTGCTCTCTGAGGCTAATAAACTAAAATAGTCAACATAATTATCAAGTAAAATACATATCCCGTTTTTGGGGTTTTGTTGTTTTTCTTTTTGGATCAGCAATTTTGCCTCGTTCATTTTTAAGCTCAAAATAGCTTTATAAGCGTCAATGCAGTTGGCATCAAAACTAAAATTGGCTTTTGCGGATAAGGTACAGGTAAGTAAAAACAGGATTGATAGCTGATATTTTCTGTTCATTATGCCGCAAAGATATTGAAAACAATTTATTGGGGGTACAGGGCAAACTACATGGTTACTTATTTGCCACTACAACCAAATAAACAATCCAAACGTATAAAAAAATCATTTATCCACTCGGTTAAATACCAGCGCCCCCGGAGTTATTATAGTGATGTTGATAAAAACCTATACAAACCCGGTTAAATAAATGGTTATTTTTACGGATAAAGCATAAATGGAACGCATCGATAGCAGCCACTTCATTCATCAGTTGTTTGAAAAACAACGGGATCAAACACCTCATCAAATAGCTGTTACTTTTGGCGATGAAAAGTTAACTTACAGCCAGTTAGGGCAAAAAGCCGATAATTTGGCTTCCGCTATATTAGCCGGATCGCCCGGTTCATTAATTATTGGTGTAAGTACCGTCCGGGCTATCGAAACCATAGTGGCCGTGCTGGCCATATTAAAATCCGGCAAGGCTTATTTACCACTTGATCCCGATTACCCGCAGGGCCGTTTGCAGCAAATTATAACAGATTCAGGCATTGATCTTTGCCTGACAATCGCTGCTCAAAAGCATCTTTTTGAGCCTTTATCAATCAGTGTTTTATTGTCTGACAACGATTATGGTCCCGGCAATGAACAATTACCAGCCTCTAAATCAGCCTGCTATGTATTATATACATCGGGGTCAACAGGTACGCCAAAAGGTGTTTCAATGGGCCATGCCGCCATGGCAAATTTATTGGCATGGCAAAAAAAGAATTCCATCTCGGCAACCGGTGTTAATACGCTACAGTTTGCCCCGCTAACCTTCGATGTATCTTTCCAAGAGATATTTGCCACGTTAACCACGGGCGGCACATTGGTATTGGTTGATGACAGTTTAAGGGTTGACCCAAACAGGCTGTTGCGATATATTGAAGAACACACTGTAAACAGGATATTTTTACCGTTTGTGGTACTTCAGTATTTAACCGAAGCAGCCGATGCCGAAAAATGTTTTCCTGCCTGCTTAAAGGAAGTGGTTACTGCGGGCGAACAATTAAAGGTTACACCGCAGGTGGCCCGCTTTTTCGGGGCTTTACCGGAATGTAAATTATTTAACCAATACGGCCCTACCGAAACCCATGTGGTGACGCAGTTAATATTAGATGGCGATGCGGCGAAATGGCCACCGTTGCCTTCTATTGGCACCGCAATTGATGAAACAGAAATACTTATCCTCGACGAAGAATTAAAAAAGCTGCCTCACGGCGAAACCGGTGAACTTTGTATAAGCGGATTAAGCCTGGCTGATGGTTATTTAAACCGGCCGGAAATGACAGCCGAAAAGTTTATCGACTGGAAGGAAACGGAAAATAAAACAACAAGGATATACCGCACCGGCGACCTCGCCCGCTATATGCCCGATGGCAATATTGAATATCTTGGCCGTAGGGATACCCAGGTAAAAATTCGTGGTAACCGCGTTGAATTGGGCGAAATTGAAGTATTGATTAACCGGTTAAATGATATTCAACAGGCTATAGTAGTTGCCCGCGAGGATGTTCCGGGATCAAAACGCCTAGTAGCTTACCTTGTACCTGCTAAAAACAAACCTGATACCGCCTATGTTAGAAAAAGCATTGAACAGCAACTGCCTGATTTTATGCACCCATCAGCTTATGTATGGTTAAGCGAACTGCCAAAAACAACAAGCGGCAAAGTTGACCGGAAAAATTTACCAAAACCAGGCATAGAACGTCCTGAGCTAACCGTTTTATATAATGCGCCTTCAACCCCTGTAGAAAAAAACATAACAGGCGTATGGATTGAATTACTGCTGCTGGATAAAATTGGCGTAGATGATAACTTTTTCCAATTAGGCGGTAATTCACTGCTTGCACTAAAAACTGTTGCTCAATTAAAGCAGCGCTTTGGCTATGATGTACCCATTACCAAATTATACCAATACCCAACCGTTAGCGGTATTGCAACTTTAATAAGCGGCATAAGCAAGGTTGCACCTGCGGCACTTATTAAAAAAAACAAAAACATTGCCGGTAACGCCGATGTTGCCGTTATAGGCATGGCAGCCCGTTTTCCGGGTACAAATACCATCGATGAATTTTGGAACATGCTGACGGAAGGCAGGGAAACAATTAGTTTCTTTAGTG
>DATCES010000311.1:0-4644 GCA_036509935.1 Mucilaginibacter sp. | reverse complement strand
TTGGGATAAAATAAGTCAGCTAAAACAAGCGGGGGCACAGGGCATTGTTGTGATGCCGATTGAGAAGATAATATTGTGAGAAAGAAGGCAGTAAGCAGTTGGCAGGTATTTACCTCATTGCATCTGCAAACTGCCCACTGAAAACTGCAAACTGATATGAAGCGATATAATTATTCAGATTTAAACATTACCGACATCCAAAAGCTGGTACAACGAAATGTTGACCCGGCCAATGAGGTGCGTGCAATAGTTGAAGAGGTTATTGCGCAGGTTCAGCAAAAAGGCGACAGTGCCTTACTTGATTATGCCTTAAAGTTTGATAAAGTGGATTTGAAAAAACTTTATTTGGATAAAGATGAACTGAGTGAAATTGCATCAGCCATATTGCCTGAACAAAAAGCAGCATTAAAAACCGCTTACGATAACATTTACAAATTTCACAAGGCGCAGCTAAAACCCGAAGATAAGATAGAAACCATGCCCGGCGTAACCTGCTGGCGCGAAATAAGACCTATTGAAAAGGTTGGTTTATATATCCCCGGCGGGAGCGCAGTATTGCCAAGCACTTTTTTAATGCTCGGCATACCTGCAAGGATTGCCGGTTGCCCGGAAATTGTGGTTTGCTCGCCCCCGCAAAAAAATGGCAAGGTAAACGCTTTCGTAGCATACGTAGCGTTATTGCTCGGTATTGATAAAATTTACCTTGCAGGCGGCGCCCAGGCAATTGCAGCTATGGCTTACGGAACGGGATCTATCACCAAAGTTGATAAAATCTTCGGTCCCGGGAACCAGTATGTTACCAAAGCAAAAACAATTATACAGTCAACCACAACAACGGCTATTGATATGCCGGCTGGGCCATCGGAAGTTTTGGTAATAGCCGATGGAACCGCAAACCCGGTGTATGTCGCCGCCGATTTGCTGGCACAGGCTGAACATGGCATAGACAGCCAGGCGATATTGGTTTGTACGTCCGGCCAGATAGCGGATGAAGTTTTAGCAGAAACGGAAAAACAATTACCGAAATTGCCCCGCGCAGGGATTGTAAAAAAAGCATTGGAAAATTCCTATATCGTGGTAACAAACACGCTTGATGAAGCAATGGCTTTCAGTAATAATTATGCGCCCGAACACCTTATTTTAGCAACTGCAAACTGGCAACAACTAACCGCAAATATTATAAATGCTGGTTCTGTTTTTTTGGGGAATTTAACACCTGAGAGCGCTGGCGATTATGCATCCGGAACAAACCATACTTTACCTACAAGCTTATTTTCAAGGGCTTATTCGGGCGTGTCGGTTGATTCATTTGTAAAAAAGATCACCTTTCAGTATATTACCCCGGAGGGTATTCAAAATATAGGGCCCACTGTGGAGATACTTGCGGAGCTTGAAGGTTTACATGGACATAAGAATGCAGTGAGTGTGAGGTCCCCCAAACCTCCGCTAAATAGCGGAGAGTTACGTCCTAAAGAATATTAAGATGGAACAGGAAATAAATAAACAACAAGATCAAGGCAGCATACGTGACAATGATTCCCCCTTTAGGGGGTCAGGGGGTTTAGCGGCCCTGCTTCGTGATAACATTAAAAACCTGGTCCCCTACTCGTCTGCCCGTGATGAGTACCAGGGCGGGGCCGGCATATTTTTTGATGCAAACGAAAATGCATTCGGCTCGCCGTTGGAGCAGCAGTTTAACCGCTACCCGGATCCACTGCAAATACAGGTTAAAAAGCGATTAAGCGAAATAAAAGGCGTGCCGGTTAAAAATATATTTTTAGGCAATGGCAGCGATGAAGCTATTGATATCCTGTTCCGCAGCTTTTGCAACCCGGGTGTTGATAATGTGATATTAGTACCGCCAACTTATGGCATGTACCAGGTTTCGGCGAATATTAATGATGTGGAAGTACGCAATGTTCCGCTTACCCGTGAATATCAGCTTAACCTGGACGGTATTGCCGGGGCGATTGATGAGCATACCAAGCTCATCTTTATCTGTTCGCCGAATAATCCAACTGGAAACTCAATTAACCGCGCTGATACAGAAACCCTGCTGGCAAATTTTAGCGGCATTGTTGTGGTTGATGAAGCTTATATCAACTTCAGCAGGCAAAAAACCTTTATACAGGAGTTAACTGAATACGCCAACCTGGTAGTTTTGCAAACGCTTAGCAAAGCATGGGGATTAGCCGGTTTGCGCGTTGGGATGGCCTTTGCCAGCAAAGAGATCATCGAAGTAATGAATAAGGTTAAACCGCCCTATAACGTTAACGAAGCATCGCAGCAATTAGCATTGCAGGCGCTGGCTAATATCGACCAGGTAAATGCGTGGATAAAAGAAACGCTTATCCAAAGGGATAAATTGGTTATGGGATTAAAAGATTTTGATTTTGTACTGGATATTTATTCATCCGATGCTAACTTTATCCTTGTAAAAACAACCGACCCAAAGGGTATTTATAATTTTTTAGTTGAGAACAGTATCATTGTGCGCGACCGTTCGAAAGTTGAACTGTGCGAGGGATGCCTGCGCATTACCATAGGAACACCCGATGAAAACAATATATTAATCAAAACTTTACAAGATTTTAAATGAACAAGCTACAAAAAATATTGTTTGTTGACCGTGATGGCACCCTTATAAGAGAACCTGCAGACGAACAGATAGACTCGTTTGAAAAGCTTGAGTTTTATCCTGGCACATTGCAATACCTGCCAAAAATCGCCAAAGAACTGGATTATGAATTGGTGATGGTTACCAACCAGGATGGTTTGGGCACAGCATCCTATCTTGAAGATACTTTTTGGCCTGTGCAAAATTTTATCCTAAAATCACTACAGAACGAAGGCGTAATCTTTTCAAATATTTGTATCGATAGGACATTCCCCGCTGAAAATGCCCCTACCCGAAAGCCTGGTACCGGTTTACTTACCCAATATTTTGATAAGGAAAAATACAATTTGAATGGCTCATTCGTTATCGGCGACCGTGAAAATGATATTTTACTTGCCCATAACCTTGGCGCTAAAGCGATATGGCTGAATGACAGTTCAGATTTAGGGAGTCATGAATTTACCGGAAAAACAGAAACAGATGTTATAAATAGCACAGTGGCGCTGGAAACAACCGACTGGCAAAGGATATATGAGTTTTTAAAACTTGGTGAGCGTGTTTTTGAACACCGCCGCGCCACTAAAGAAACCGATATATATATAAAATTAAACCTTGACGGCAAAGGCGAAGCCAAAGTATCCACCGGGCTGCATTTTTTTGACCACATGCTCGACCAGATCGCCCGGCATGGCAATATTGACCTTGAAATTATCGCCCAGGGCGACCTTCACATCGACGAGCATCATACTATTGAGGATACAGGTATTGCGCTTGGCGAGGTTTTTGCGGTAGCTTTAGGCAATAAAAAAGGAATCGAACGCTACGGCTTTTGCTTGCCAATGGACGATTGCCTTGCACAGGTAGCCGTTGATTTTGGCGGCAGGAACTGGATAGTTTGGGACGCACTATTTAAACGGGAAAAGATAGGTGAAATGCCAACAGAAATGTTTTTTCATTTTTTTAAATCATTCGCCGATGCAGCCAAATGCAACCTTAATATAAAGGCAGAAGGCGAAAACGAACATCATAAAATTGAAGCTATATTTAAGGCCTTTGCCAAGGCAATAAAAATGGCAGTACAGCGGGACGTGAACAATATGGTATTACCGAGTACTAAGGGGGTTTTATAGTAGCCGTATTTAGCAGCAGTGGCAGTTTTAATAAAATCTGCTGCTGCTACTACTACAACTACTACTACTAAAAACATGATTGGAATAATAACATACGGTGCCGGGAATATATTTTCATTAACTGCCGCGTTAGAGCGGTTAGGCCTACCCTATGGTATGATTACCCAGGAAAAAGATTTTATGCAGTTCGACCGTTATATTATTCCGGGTGTAGGCCATGCCGGCGCTGCGATGACTAAGTTGGAACAAACCGGGCTGGTACCCTGTATAAAATCACTTACAAAACCAACTTTAGGTATTTGCGTGGGCATGCAGTTATTAACCTCATATTCAGAAGAAGGAAACTCAGATTTGTTAGACATAATCCCGGTTAATACCTTAAAATTTGCCAATAATCCCGGATATAAAGTACCCCATACAGGGTGGAACAGGGTGTATCCTGAAAAAGAAAATCTACTTTTTGAAAATATTCCTCACGGATCACATTTTTACTTTGTACATTCATACTTTATTGAGTATAACATTGCATATACTTTATCAACAACAACTTATAATAACAAATTCTCAGCATCAATTTGGCGGGACAATTTTTATGGTGTACAATTCCATCCAGAAAAATCAGGCGCATTTGGTGAAACCTTATTAAAAAATTTCTCAAAACTTTAAAAACATGTACATTATCCCTGCAATTGATATTTTAGATAAAAAAGTGGTCCGTTTACGGGAGGGCGATTACGGCCAGGTAACCGAATATGATGTTTCCTTAGAGGAAATGATAGAAAAGTACCAGTCGTACGGTACAAATTTAATCCACATCATTGATTTAAACGGTGCCAAAAATGATTTTAGTAATCAGCCTTATCTTTTTGATATTATCAAAAAAACGGAAATGCAAGT